>NZ_JAEVHJ010000384.1:0-5718 GCF_016802855.1 Micromonospora sp. ATA51
ACCCAGCCGGGCCAGCAGGTCCCCGACGGTGTCTCCCCGACGGCCCTGACCGCCCCGGCGGTTCCCGGCGCCGGGCACGCGGAGCCCGGGCCGGCGGCCTGGCCCACCGGCGAGGTCCCGGCCGGCGGCTGGCCGCAGCCGGCGGCCTACCAGCCCGTCGAGCCGGACCGGTTCACCCGGCTGGTGATCCGCCTGCACGAGCGCGCCCCACGCTGGGCGGTGCCGCTGGCCGCGCTCGGCTGCGTCGGCATGGGCATGGCGTACGCGCTGGTCAGCGACCCCACCCACAGCGACCCGGACGCCCGGCCGACCTGCCTGCTCAAGCTCACCACCGGCCTGGACTGCCCGGGCTGCGGCGGCACCCGGGCCCTCTGGTACGTGCTGCACGCCGATCTGCCGGCCGCCGCCCGGCACCACTTCCTCTTCGTCTTCTCGCTGCCGTTCCTCGCCTACCTCTTCGTCGCCTGGGCGGGGAACCAGGCGTTCGGCTGGCGCCTGCCGGAGCTGCGGCTCAGCCCCAAGGTGATCGGCGGCTTCCTGGCCGCCTGGCTCGCC
The DNA here is from genome assembly GCF_016802855.1 of Micromonospora sp. ATA51. Taxonomy (NCBI): domain Bacteria; kingdom Bacillati; phylum Actinomycetota; class Actinomycetes; order Micromonosporales; family Micromonosporaceae; genus Micromonospora; species Micromonospora sp. ATA51. Next base: position 556 of record NZ_JAEVHJ010000384.1, read on the forward strand.
TTCTCGGTGTTGCGCAACCTGCCCTGGGCGCCCTTCACCGCGCTCTACGTCTGACCGGCCCCGGGCCCGGGATCCGTGCCCGACTCCGCCTCGCGGCCCGTCCTGCCCGTCGCGGCGCCTCCTGCCTGGCGCGGCCATAGGCGGACGAACAGAGAGCTGCCCGCGCTGCCCGCGCTGGGAGATCTTGGACACCCGTCGGTCGCCGCGACCGGGACGTGTCCGGGATTCGCTGATGGTGGGCGCTTTCACGTCCGCGCGTCCAAGTTTCGCCACCGGGCGTCCGGCCACTACAGTCCCAGGAATGCCGGAGATGGTGCAGCCTCAGGTCAAGCTGATCGCGTGGACCCAGTTCCAGGCCCCGGACGAGGTGCCGTGGTCGACCGACGCAGAGGGCGGGCAGGCGCTCGCCGAGTTCGCCGGCCGGGCCTGCTACCAGAGCTGGAAGAAGCCGAACCCGGCCACCGCGACCAACGCCGGCTACCTGGCGCACATCCTGGAGGTCGGGCACCTCTCGGTGCTGGAGCACGGCTCCGTGAGCTTCTACTTCAGCGGAGTGTCCCGCTCGTTCACCCACGAGCTGATCCGGCACCGGCACTTCTCGTACTCCCAGCTGTCCCAGCGGTACGTGCCGGAGCGGGACGCCGCCATGGTCGAGCCGGCGGTGATCGCCGACGACCCGGAGCTGCACAAGAAGTTCGTCGAGGCCGCCGAGGCGAGCGTCCGGGCGTACAACGAGCTGCTGGAGGGCCTGGAGCAGCGCTTCGCCGACGAGCCGAACCCGACGCTGCGCCGCAAGCAGGCCCGGCAGGCGGCCCGGGCGGTGCTGCCCAACGCCACCGAAACCCGGATCGTGGTCACCGGCAACTACCGGGCCTGGCGGCACTTCATCAAGATGCGCGCCACCGAGCACGCCGACGTGGAGATCCGCGAGCTGGCCGTGGAGTGCCTGCGGCAGCTCAAGGGCGTCGCGCCGAACGTCTTCGCCGACTTCGTGACCTCCACCTTGCCGGACGGCACCGAGGTGGCGGCCAGCCCGCACGCCGAGTGACTCCTGCGCCCTTCCCCGCCGGAGCCCCGGTGGTCGTCCGCTAGGTTGTGAACATGACGCACGACCACCCTGCCGCCCCCGACCGGGGCGCGTCGCGCCCGTTCGGGCGACTGCTGACGGCCATGGTGACCCCGTTCACCACGGACGGGTCCCTCGACCTCGACGGCGCCGTACGCCTCGCGAACCACCTGGTCGACGAGCAGGGCAACGACGCGCTGGTGGTCAACGGCACCACCGGCGAGTCGCCGACCACCACCGACGCGGAGAAGGAGACCCTGATCCGCGCCGTCGTGGAGGCGGTCGGCGACCGGGCCCGGATCGTCGCCGGGGTCGGCACCAACGACACCCGGCACACCATCGAGCTGGCCGCGTCGGCGGAGAAGGCCGGCGCACACGGGTTGCTGGTGGTCACCCCGTACTACAACAAGCCGCCGCAGAGCGGCCTGCTGCGGCACTTCATCGCGGTCGCGGACGCCACCGGGCTGCCGATCATGCTCTACGACATCCCGGGCCGTTCGGGCGTGCCGATCGCCACCGATACGCTGGTGAAGCTCGCCGAGCACGGCCGGATCGTCGCGGTCAAGGACGCCAAGGGGGACCTGACCGCCACCTCCTGGGTGCTCGCCCGCAGCGACCTGGCCTACTACAGCGGGGAGGATGCGCTGACCCTGCCCGCGCTCGCCGTCGGCGGCGTCGGCCTGGTCGGCACGTCGACGCACTTCACCGGTGTACTGGCCAAGCAGATGATCGAGGCGTACGACGCGGGGGACACCACGACCACGCTGAACCTGCACCGGCGGCTGCTGCCCCTGTTCACCGGCATCTTCCGTACCCAGGGCGTGATCCTGGTGAAGGCGGGCCTGGCGGCCAAGGGCCTGCCGGCCGGCCCGGTACGACCCCCGCTGGTGGACGCCACCACCGACGAACTGGCCCAGCTGCGCGCGGACTGCGCGGCGGCGGGCCTGGAACTGCCCTGATGATCCAACGACACGACGGACGCCGCGTGACGGCGTCGCAGAATGAGGTGGACGCGTGACCGAGGCGCACTTCGAGGGTGAACTGCCCCCGCCGCTGCCGGAGGGTGGCCTGCGGATCATCCCGCTCGGCGGACTCGGCGCCATCGGCCGGAACATGACCGTCTTCGAGTACGACGGCAAGCTGCTGATCGTCGACTGCGGGGTGCTCTTCCCCGACGTCGAGCAGCCGGGCGTGGACCTGATCCTGCCCGACTTCGGGCCGATCCTGGACCGGCTCGACGACATCCAGGCGATCGTGCTCACCCACGGTCACGAGGACCACATCGGCGCCGTGCCGTACCTGCTCGCCCACAAGTCGGACATCCCGCTGGTCGGCTCGCAGTTCACCCTCGCCCTGGTCGAGGCGAAGCTGGCCGAGCGGCGGATCCAGCCGTACACACTGACCGTGCGGGAGGGCGGCCGGGAGCGGCTCGGCCCGTTCGAGCTGGAGTTCTTCGCCGTCAACCACTCCATCCCGGACGCGCTGGCGGTGGCCATCCGCACGCCGGCCGGCCTGGTGTTGCACACCGGCGACTTCAAGATGGACCAGCTCCCGCTGGACGGCCGGATCACCGACCTGGCCGGCTTCGCCCGACTCGGCGCCGAGGGCGTCGACCTGCTGCTGTCCGACTCCACGAACGCGGAGATCCCCGGCTTCGTCACCCCGGAGCGGGAGATCGGGCCGGTGCTCGACTCGATCTTCGCGAAGGCCAAGGGGCGGATCATCGTCGCCTCGTTCGCCTCGCACGTGCACCGGGTGCAGCAGGTCTTCGACTCGGCGGTCGAGCACGGCCGCAAGGTGGCCCTGATCGGCCGGTCCATGGTCCGGAACATGGGCATCGCCCGGGACCTCGGCCTGCTCAACATCCCGGCGGGCCTGGTCATCGGGATCGAGGAGGCGACCACGCTGCCGCCCGAGCAGATCCTGCTGATGTCCACCGGCTCGCAGGGCGAGCCGATGAGCGCCCTGGGCCGGATGGCCAGCGGCGACCACCGGCACATCACCATCGCCCCAGGCGACACCGTGGTGCTGGCCTCGTCGCTGGTGCCCGGCAACGAGACCTCCGTCTACCGGGTGATCAACCGGCTGGCCCGGGCCGGCGCGGTGGTCGTGCACAAGGACGTCGCCAAGGTGCACGTCTCCGGCCACGCCCCCGCCGGGGAGCTGCTCTACCTGCTCAACATGGTCCGCCCGAGCAACCTCATGCCGGTGCACGGCGAGTGGCGGCACCTGCGCGCCCACGCCCGCCTCGGCATCGAGTCCGGGGTCGCCCCGGACCGGGTGGTGCTCTGCGAGGACGGCGACGTGGTCGACCTGGTCGAGGGCCGCGCCAGCCTGGTCGGGCACGTGCGGAGCCGGTACGTCTACGTCGACGGTCTCGCCGTCGGCGACGTCAGCGAGTCGCTGCTCACCGAGCGGCGGATCCTCGGCGACGGCGGCTTCATCGCCACCACCGTGGTGGTCGACTCGGTGACCGGCAAGGTGGTCGCCGGTCCGACGCTGTCGGCGAAGGGCTTCTCCGAGGATCCGGCGGCGTTCAACCCGGTGATCCCGCTGGTCACCGACGCGCTCAACCGGGCCGCCGCGGACGGCATCACCGACCCGCACCAGCTCCAGCAGATCGTCCGGCGCACCGTCGGACGGTGGGTCAACGACGCGTACCGGCGGCGGCCGATGATCGTCCCGACCGTGGTCGAGGTCTGACCCCAGCCGCTCCGCACGCCGGTCCACCGTCCGCGGTGGGCCGGCGTCGTCACTCTCCGGGTACGTCCCGGCGTCGCCCGACCACGCTCGGTGGATCGTCGACGGTCACTTCAACCGATCGGCGTTCGTCTCCGTACTCCGCTCCGGCAGGCGTACCCCGCGCCGGCCGGGAGGAGCGTGGCGGATGGACCGCAGACGGATCACAGCCATCGGCGTACTGGTGGCGGCGGTGGGAGCGGCGGCGGCCGTGACCCTGCCGTCGTTCGCCGGGGAGGGCACGGCGCCCCGCGGCGGCGCGCCCGCAGCGTCCGACGGTGTCGCGCCGGAGGTGGTGGACGCCATGAGCCGCGACCTCTCGCTGAGCCGGGAGCAGGCGACGAAGCGGCTGAGGACCGAGCGGTGGGCGGCGGGCACGGTCGCCCGGCTCCGCGGCGAGCTGGGCGAGGACTACGGCGGCAGCTGGCTCAGCGCCGACGGCGCGACGCTGACCGTGGCGGTGGCCGACCCGGCGCGGGCGGCGCAGGTGACGGCGGCCGGCGCGGTGCCGAAGCAGGTCGACCGGGGGGTCCGGGAGTTGGACGCGGTGAAGAGCCGGCTCGACTCGGCCGGCGGCAAGGCAGGCCCGGACGTCGCCGCTGGTACGTCGACGTCGCCACCAACTCGGTGGTGGTGCTCGCCCAGCCGGGTGCGGAGGCGGCCGGCCGGCGGTTCGCCGAGGCCAGCGGCGTGCCCGCCGGGTCGATCCGGGTGCGGGCCGTCGCGGAGGCGCCCCGCCCGCTGTTCGACGTACGCGGCGGCGACGCGTTCTTCATCAACAACGCCGGCCGCTGCTCGGTCGGCTTCTCAGTGGTGGGCGGCTTCGTCACCGCCGGGCACTGCGGCCGGCCGGGCGAACGGACCACCGGCGCGAACCGGATCGCCCAGGGCACCTTCGCCGCCTCGTCGTTCCCCGCGGACGACTGGGCGGTGGTCGAGGTGAACGGCGAGTGGACGCCGCAGGGCGTGGTGAACGACTTCAACGGCGGCACGGTGCCGGTGAACGGCTCCACCGAGGCCCCCGTCGGCGCCTCGGTCTGCCGCTCCGGCTCGACCACCGGCACTCGCTGCGGCGTGATCCAGGCGAAGAACGCCACGGTGAACTATCCGGAGGGAACGGTCACCGGGCTGACCCGGACGAACGTCTGCGCCGAACCGGGCGACTCCGGCGGCGCGTGGCTCTCCGGCGACCAGGCGCAGGGGGTCACCTCCGGTGGGTCCGGGGACTGCACGCAGGGCGGCGTCACCTTCTTCCAACCGGTCAACGAGATCCTCCAGCGCAACAACCTGACCCTGGTCACCGCGGCCGGCCGGTCGGCGCCGGCCGCGCCGCCCGCCGGTGGCGACGCCACCGCCCC
>NZ_JAEVHJ010000385.1:0-5682 GCF_016802855.1 Micromonospora sp. ATA51
CGGAGCACGAGCGGAGCGGCGCCGGCCGCACCGTGGCCGCACGGGACGCCCGGGGGCGACGCGCCGGGCGTACCCGGGTCGCGGCCCCGACCGCGCGCGGGGGCCGGCGCCGGGCGCTCTGGATCTCGATCGGCGCGGTGGCGGCCCTCGCCGGCGTGGCCACCGCGGCGGTCCTCTACCTGACCCGGGACCGGCACCCGGAGCTGGACTTCCAGGCGTTCGACAACGGCACGCGGATCCCGGCCGCGCGGACCGGCCCAGCGACATGTTCACCGCGACGCTGGGCGACCGCGCCTATCTGGCGTACCCGCGGGACGACGACCGGCTGGAGGTGGTCGCCGTCGACGCGGGCACCGGCAAGGAGCTGTGGCGCCGGCAGAGCGCGGTGCCCGCCGAACAGTGGGACCGGATCGTCGCCCTGCCCGACGCGGTGGCCCTCGTCGCGGACGCCGCCGGCACCAGCACCCCTCGTGAGCTGGAGGTCCTCGACGCGGGCTCCGGCCGCCAGCGGTGGCACCACCCGGTGCACGGCGACGACGAGTTCTTCTTCGGCACGGACGTGATGGTGCTGGCCGACCGGGACGGACACCGGCTGGTCGGCCTGCGGGTGAGCGACGGTACGGAGAAGTGGAGCCGCGCCGACCCGCGCGACCAGTACGGCAACTCGCGCACCAGCGTCCACCTGGTGACCAGCGAGGAGGGCCTGGCCGGGCCGGGCTTCGCCGGCGGTGGCGCCCGGGATCCCTGGCAGGGCGAGGTCCGGCGGATCGTGCAGGTGTCGTCGGACCGTTCCGTCCGCCTGATCGACATGGCCACCGGCGCGGTGCTGCGCCGACGCACCAACGTCGCGGAGCCGGACGACCTGGTCGTCGCGCACTCGGACGGGCTGTACGTGGCGAACGACGACGGCGGGTTCCAACTGCTCGCGTACGACCTGGGGAGTTCGGCGGAGCCGACGGTGCTCTACCGGGCGCCGGACGACCGGGACCGGCCCAAGGGGCTGGTGCCGTGCGGCGAGCACCGGGCCTGCCTGCTGGAGGTGGCCGACGCCGACCCGGCGACCGCCGTGGTGGTGGCCGCGGCCGAGGGGAAGAAGGCGGAGCGCTGGTCCGCCCCCGGCGCCGACCTGTTGGTGCCGCTCGGCGAGCGGGTGCTGGCCCGGCGGACCTACCCGGATCCGGCGGTCACCCTCTTCGGGCCGGACGGGCAGCGGGTGCTGGACGCGCGGGACGGGGTGGCGGTCCGGGTCGACGCGGGCAACCTGCTCGTCTTCGCCGAGCCGCTGGGCAGCAGCGAGGACGACCGCAGCGTCGCCGGGGTGGGCGCCGAGTCCGGCCGGGTCGTCGAGCTGGGCCAGCTCAAGGACGTGCGCGGCGAGTCCTGCTCGTGGAACACCGAGGTGATCGCCTGCGGCTCGGCGAAGGACTTCGTGCTGCACCGCTTCGCCGCCGGCTGACCGCAGGCCTCCGGCCAGCGCGGATCAGTCAGCCCCGGTGCCGAGGCCGCGGAAGACCGCCAGGGTGGCCGGGTCGTCGATGGTCGCCGGGACCGGCTCGTCCCGCCCCTCGACCAGCCCGCGCATGGTCCGGCGGAGGATCTTGCCGGAGCGGGTCTTCGGCAGCGCCGGCACCACGGTCACCCGACGGAACGCGGCCACCGGGCCGATCCGCTGGCGGACCAGGGCGACCAGCTCGCCGGCGAGGGCGTCCGGGTCCACCTCGGCGCCGGCCTTGAGCACCACGTACCCGCTGGGGACCTGACCCTTGAGGGCGTCCGCGACCCCGATCACGGCGCACTCGGCGACCGCCGGGTGGCCGGCCAGCACCTCCTCCATCGCCCCGGTGGAGAGCCGGTGCCCGGCCACGTTGATCACGTCGTCGGTGCGGCCCATCACGTAGAGGTAGCCGTCGGCGTCGAACCGCCCGCCGTCGCCGGTCAGGTAGTGGCCGGGGAAGGTGGACAGGTAGGAGCGGACGTACCGCTCGTCGTCGCCCCACAGGGTGGGCAGGCAGCCGGGCGGCAGGGGCAGCCGGATCACGATCGAGCCGTCCGTGCCGGGCGGGACCTTCCGGCCGGTGCCGTCGACCACCCGGACGTCGTACCCGGGCACCGGCACCGACGGGGAGCCGGGCTTGATGGGCAGCGGCTGCAGGCCGCGCGGGTTCGCCGCGACCGGCCAGCCCGTCTCGGTCTGCCACCAGTTGTCCACCACCGGCACGCCGAGGTGCTCCCCCGCCCAGGCCCAGGTGTCCGGGTCGAGCCGCTCGCCGGCCAGGAAGAGGGTACGGAGGCTGCTCAGGTCGTACCCGGAGATCAGCGCGGCGTCCGGGTCCTGCCGGCGGATCGCCCGGATCGCCGTGGGCGCGGTGAACAACGCGGCCACCCGGTGCTGGGCGACCACCCGCCAGAACGCGCCCGCGTCGGGGGTGCCGACCGGCTTGCCCTCGTACAGCACGGTGGTCGCGCCGGTGAGCAGCGGCGCGTACACGATGTAGGAGTGGCCGACCACCCAGCCGACGTCGGAGGCGGCCCAGAAGACCTCGCCCGGCCCGATGTCGTAGACGTTCCGCATCGACCAGCGCAGCGCGACGGCGTGCCCGCCGTTGTCCCGCACCACGCCCTTGGGGTGGCCGGTCGTACCGGAGGTGTAGAGGATGTAGAGCGGGTCGGTCGCGTTGACCGGCACGCAGCCCACCGGCTCGGCGTCCGCCATGACCTCGTCCCAGGTCAGGTCCCGGCCGGGGAGGAGCGGGGCGGGCCGCTGCGGCCGTTGGACGATCACGCAGTGCGTGGGGGCGTGCGTCGCCTCGCCCAGCGCGGCGGTGAGGATCGGGTGGTAGTCGACGACCCGGTCCACCTCGATGCCGCAGGAGGTGGCGACCACCACCTTCGGCCGGGCGTCGTCGATGCGGACGGCCAGCTCGTGCGCGGCGAAGCCGCCGAAGACCACCGAGTGGACCGCGCCGAGCCGGGCGCAGGCCAGCATCGCGATCACCGCCTCCGGCACCATGGCGAGGTAGAGCAGCACCCGGTCGCCCCGGCCGACGCCGAGCCGGCGCAGCGCCCCGGCGAACCGGGCGGTCTCCGCCAGCAGCTCCGCGTAGCTGTAGGTGCGTACCGTGCCGGTGACCGGGCTGTCGTGGATCAGCGCGGGCTGGTCGCCGAGGCCGGCCGCCACGTGCCGGTCCAGCGCGTTGTGGCAGGTGTTCAGCACCCCGTCCGGGAACCAGCGGTACAGCGGCGCCGCGCCGTCGTCGAGGATCCGCTCCGGCGCCCGGAACCAGTCGATGTCCGCCGCCGCGTCCCGCCAGAAGCCGGCCGGGTCGGCGATGCTCCGCTCGTACGCTGATCGATACGCGCCCATGGCCCCATGCTGCGCCCGCAGGCCGGGCGGCACGACGGTCGGTCCGGGTCGGTGCGCCGGGCGCACGACCCGGTCGCCGAACGGCCCTCGGGCCGTGCGGTTCGTCGTTTTCGTCCACCCCGCAGCTGGGTACCGGACCGCCATGGACACGAACACGAACGCCTACCTCGTCGGTGGTCCCCGCGACGGCAGCAGCCAGGACGCGGGTGACCGGGCCCTGCTGGAGCTGGAGATCGACGGCATGATCCATCGCTACATCCGGACCACGAAGCAGCACGGTGACGGCGGCACGGTCTACAACTACGACGGCATGGTGGCCCCGGACGGCGGTCTGCCCGGCGTCGAGGATCCGGCCGCGCGGGTCGCCTCGCCGAAGGCGGACGCCGAGGGGCACGGCGGCACCCATTGAGCACCCGCTCAGCCGCTCGGGATCGCGGATGAACCGTGCCCCGCCGGGTAAGCAGCCGCCGTCCTGGTGGAGTGACGACCGGCGTCGCGGCATCCCGCGACCGGACGCGCGGGCGGGCGGCGCGACGCCGACCCGCCCGCGGGTACCGGGATCAGTTCCCGGTGACCCAGTTCCAGGCCGTCACCACCCACTCGGTCTGCTGCAGGTAGGCGACGCCCACGCCGGCCAGGAAGAGCGCCGTCACCAGGTGCGCGCCGCGGGCGCTGCGCCGCACCCGGCCCAACTGCCGCTCCCAGACCAACCGGCCGAGCAGGCGGGAGAGCGCGAAGAGGCCCACCGCGGTGAGCAGGCTCAGCACGAAGGTCAGCAGCGGCGCGGTGAGGTCGCCGCGGCCGGAGATCGCCCAGATGCCCCAGCAGACGAAGGCGAAGAGGCCGCCCGCCGCGCTCCACTCGCCACCCCGGCGCAACTGCGCCAGGTGCCAGCCCATCGGCCGGCGCGGGGCGGCGCCGCCGGACCAGTCGGCCGGGTCGACGGCCGGGAACTGGTCGGTACGCGGGGTACGCCGCTGCCCCACCGGGGCCACCCCCCGCCGGAACGCGTCCCGTTGCGTCGGCACCCCGACGCCGGGCTGCGGCGGCACCTCCACGGTGCGCTCGGCCCACGGCTGGGTCTGGTCCGCCATCTCGTGTCCTCCCCCTGACCGACGCCGGCCACGTTTCCGAGGGTAGCGACCCGGCAAATCAGTCGCCGACCCCGACGGTGATGGGTTACACACATCCGATGACCGATGTGGTGTTGCCCCGCGCCGAGGACTTCGACGAGATCGCCGGGCTGCTGGCCCTGGCCTTCCACGGCGGTCTCGACCCCGAACTGCTGGAGGTCGAGCGGGGGATCTTCGAACCGGAGCGCGGGCTGCTGGTCCGCGACGGGACCACCGCGGTCGCGCACGCCGCGGCGTTCACCCGGGAACTGGGGGTGCCCGGGGCCAGCGTGCCGGCGGCACACGTGACGATGGTCTCGGTCGCCCCGACCCACCGCCGCCGGGGTCTGCTCACCGCCCTGATGCGCCGCCAACTGCGGGAGATCCGCGACGCCGGCCGGGAGCCGGTCGCGGTGCTCTGGGCCAGCGAGGGCCGGATCTACCCCCGGTTCGGCTACGGCCTGGCCGCGCAGCGGCTCACCATCAGCTGCGACACCACCGAGCTGCGCGTGCCGGAGCCGGCGTCCGTCCCGGGCACGCTCCGCCTGGACCAGCCGGCCGCGCGGCAGGCCGAGCTGGCCCGGCTGTACGACCGGGTCCGCGCCGACCGCCCCGGCTGGTCAAACCGGGACGAGCGCTGGTGGCGGTACGTGCTGGCCGACGTGAAGAGCCTGCGGGAGGGGGCCACCGAGCGGCGGGTGCTGCTGCACGAGGGGCCGGCGGGGCTGGACGGGTACGCGCTGTTCCGGACGAAGGAGGAGTGGGACCGCGGCGGCCCGCGCGGGGAGGTCCGGGTCGACGAGGTGGTCGCGGAGAACCCCGACGCGTACCTGGCGCTGTGGCGGCTGCTGCTCTCGATCGACCTGACCCGGCGGTTGTCCTGCCGTACCGCCGCCGTGGACGAGCCGCTGTTGTGGCTGGTGAACGAGCCGCGCCAGCTCGGCGCCCAGCTCTCCGACGGGCTCTGGGTACGCGTGGTCGACCTGCCCGCCGCGCTGGCCGCCCGCCGGTACGCGACCGACGTCGACGTGGTGATCGAGGTCACCGACGAGCTGCTGCCGGAGAACGCCGGCCGGTGGCGCCTGGTCGGCGGCCCGACGGGGGCGACCTGCACGGCCACCGCCGAGCCGGCCCGGCTCGCGTGCGACGTACGCGCCCTCGGCGAGCTCTACCTGGGCGGCGCCGGGCTCGGGGCGCTCGCCGCCG
>NZ_JAEVHJ010000386.1:0-5661 GCF_016802855.1 Micromonospora sp. ATA51
TCTTGTCCCCGGCGTACGCCTGGAAGACCGGGGTCGACGGGTCCCCGTGCACGTACGAGCTGAAGATGTTGGTGACGTTCTGGTCGGTGGCGTACCGGTACGGCCTGGCAGTGCACCCTGGTCGTCCGGGACGGGCTCACCCCGGCGGAGGTGGACGCGCTGGCCCGGGCGGACCTGGCGATCCTGCAACCACTGGACCCGGGTGAGGCGGCGCTGGCCGGCGCGGCCCTGGGGCTGGGCGGCTCGGCGGAGTGGCTGACCCGGATCCGGGACGACATGGTGGCGGTGGTCAACCGGCGGGCGCTGCGCTGGGCGCTGCTGTCCCCGACGCCGATCGAGTCGCAACTGGTCGGTCGTGCCGCCCGCCGGTGACGACCCGGCCGCCGAACGGCGGATTCGTCGATCTTCACGGGTTCCGCTGGTGGACGGTCCGTGGCACGATCCCCGCCATGGGTTTTCTGAAGGGTCTTCTGATCCGGCTGGGCTCGACGGCGGTGGCCTTCTGGCTGGCCACTCTGCTCATCCCAGGCATCTCGCTGAACTCCGACTCGGTCACCGAGACGGTCACCACCCTCGTGCTGGTCGCGGTGATCTTCGGGGTGGTCAACGCCGTGCTCCAGCCGATCATCAAGACCGTCGGCTGCGGCTTCTACCTGTTCACCCTCGGCCTGATCGCCCTGGTCGTCAACGGGCTGCTCTTCCTGCTCACGAGCTGGATCGCCGACCAGGCCGGGCTGCCGTTCCACGTGGACGGCTTCTGGCCGGCCGCGCTGCTCGGCGCGCTCTTCGTCGGCATCGTCACCTGGATCCTCGGCGCCGTCCTCGACCGCGACTGACCACTCGACGCACCCGATTCCCGCCCGCCGGCCAGTCCAGCGGGCGGGAATTGGCTCGTGAGGAGCGGGTGGGCCGGGACTAGCGTCACCGGGGTGTGCACCCTGACCCGCCCTGACGGCTACCAGCTCAGCACCGACCCGGACCGGATCGACCTCGATCTCGTGCACCGGTGGCTCTCCACCGACGCGTACTGGGCGCTCGGGCGGGACCGGGAGACGGTCGCGCGCGCCTTCGCCGGCTCGGTCGGCTTCGGCGTCTACCGGCCCGGTGACGGGCGCCAGGTGGCGGTGGCCCGGGTGGTCACCGACCGGGCGACCTTCGCCTGGCTCTGCGACGTCTACGTCGATCCGGCCGAGCGCGGTCGCGGGCTGGGCACCTGGCTGGCCGGCATGGCCCGCGATCACCTGGCCGAGCTGGACGTACGCCGGATCGTGCTGGCCACCGCCGACGCCCACGCGGTGTACGCCAAGGTCGGCTTCACCCCAGTCGACCCGGACCGGTGGATGCAACTCGACCAGCGGGTGAACCAGGTCACCGGAAAGGAGCAAAGCGCCGCTTCGCCACTTACGGTGGAGGCGTGAACCCGATCCGCCTCGGCTACCTGTACGGGCTCGGCGCATACCTGCTCTGGGGTTTCTTCCCCCTCTACCTGAAGCTGCTGCGCCCGGCCGGGCCGATGGAGATCCTCGCCCACCGGATCGTCTGGTCGGTGGCCTTCGTGGCGCTGCTGCTCGCCGCGATGCGCAACGTCGGCTTCCTGCGGGCGCTGCTGCGCCGGCCCCGGACGCTGGCCGGCATCGCCGCCGCGGCCGCGCTGATCGCGGTCAACTGGGGCACCTACATCTACGGGGTGAACTCGGACCGGGTGGTGGAGACCGCCCTCGGCTACTTCATCAACCCGCTCGTCTCGGTGCTGCTCGGGGTCTTCGTGCTGCGGGAGCGGCTGCGGCCGGCGCAATGGGCGGCGCTGGGCGTCGGCGCGCTGGCGGTCGCCGTGCTCACCGTCGACTACGGCCGGCTGCCCTATCTGGCGCTCACCCTCGCCTTCAGCTTCGCCTGCTACGGGTTCGTGAAGAAGCGGCTGGGGCTGCCGGCCGCGGAGGGCCTCTTCGTCGAGTCGGCGGTGCTGGCGCTGCCCGCGCTGGCGTACCTGGGATGGCTGAGCCTGCGCGGCGACTCCGCGTTCGGACACGTCTCGACCGGGCACACCGTGCTCCTGGTGCTGGCCGGGGCGGCGACCGCCATCCCGCTGCTGCTCTTCGCCGGCGCGGCGAACCGGCTGCCGCTGTCCGGGCTCGGCATGCTGCAGTACCTCGCCCCGGTCCTTCAGCTGGGCTGCGGCGTGCTGATCTTCCACGAGCCCATGCCCCCGGCCCGCCTCGCCGGCTTCGCCCTGGTCTGGCTCGCCCTGATCGTCTTCACCGCCGACGCCCTCCGCCAAGCCCACCAGTCCCGCACCCGCCCCCGCACCCCCGCCGACTCCCAACCTCCCGTCCCCACCCCCACCGCCCCCTGAGCCCGCCGATCTTGCAGTTCGAGCCCGTCCAACGGGTGGAATGCCCGGTTCGCCGGGGCACCAACTGCAAGATCGCGCGAGCGGGGGGTGGGGGGTGGGGTGGGGTTAGCGGGCGTCGTAGGTGAGGACGGGGGTGTTGTCCCCGCGGAGCAGTTCCAGCCGGACCAGCTCGCCGCCGGTGAAGCGGGTGGCGCCGGTGAGACGGACGTCCTCGCCGGGGGCGGCGAGCCAGGAGCCGATCTGCTCCGTCGCGCCGTCCGGGCCGTGGGCCACCAGCCGGAAGGTCCACGCCTGGCGGTGCCCGCCCCACTGGTCGTAGCCGCAGTGCATGGTGACCTGGGTCCCCCAGTCGGTGCGGGTCAACCCGATCTCCGCGTGCACGGGCACCGTGCCGGCGACCGGCCGCATGGCCACCATCGGCACCTCCGCAGGGTCGGCCGCGTCCGGACGGGCCAGGGTCACCCCGACCCCCACCAGCAGGGCGAGCACGGCGGCGGCGAGCGCGGTCAGCGCGTACCGTCGGCGGGACCGGGATCGCGCGCGGCGCTGGCGGTCCCGGGCGGCGGAGAGCAGCGCGGGCAGCCGCGAGGTCTCGGACGCGGACGGGAGGAACTGCTCCAGCCCGGCCGGGTCGAGCCGACCGAGGAGCCCCGGCAGGACCGCGATCTCGGCCACTGCCTCCCGGCAGGTCGCGCAGCCGGCCAGGTGCCGCTCGTACGCGGCGCGGTCGCCGGGAGCGAGGGCGCCCAGCACGTACGCGCCGTCGTCGTGCGCGAACTCGCAGCGGGTCATCGGGTCACCCCCATCTCGGCCAGGACCAACCGTAGTGAGCGCAGCGCGTAGTGGGTGCGCGACTTGACCGTGCCCGGTGGCACGCCGAGCCGGGCGGCGGCCTCGGCCACCGACCGTCCCTGGTAGAAGCACTCGACCAGCACCTCGCGGTGGGTCGGGCTGAGCTGGTTCAGCGCCTCGGCCACGGTCCACGCCTCCACCGCGCGCTCCGTTTCGTCGACCGTGTCGGCGGGCTCGGGCAGCTCGTCGGTGTAGACCTCGCCGACGCGCGTGGACCGGCGCCGCCAGGCGTCGATCGCCAGGTTCCGGGCGGTGGTGAAGAGCCAGGCGCGGACCGAGCCGCGGGTGGGGTCCAGCGCCTCCGGGTGCCGCCACGCCCGCAGCAGCGTCTCCTGCACCAGGTCCTCGGCGCGCGTCCGGTCGCCGTTGACCAGCCGGAGGGCGTGCGCGAAGAGCGCGTCGGCGTGCTCGTCGTGCAGCGCGCGCAGCAGTTGGGCGTCGTGGTCGGTGATGGCGGACACCTCGCTCTCGACGGCGGGTCCGGGCGGTGCGTTCGCCCGTCAATACGTGCGGTGGCCCCGATCGGTTCACCGCAGCTCGCGCCGCATGTATTCATACCCGGTTCACATCTCGGCCGACCCGCGCTCACCGGGTCCTGGCAGCGTCCGCCCGGTAGGCGCGCGGGTGATTCCGCCGTGCCACCGACGACGTCGCCCAGCGCCGAGTCCGCCTCGGCAGTGTGGAGCAGGGTCTTGGTGCGGCCGTCCTCGACGAGCTGCTCCAGCCGCGCGGGCACACGGAGCAGTCGTCTTGCCCGCGACGCGAGGAACCGAGGCCCGGCGGCGGGGTCGGCGTGAACGTCCCGCTGACGTTCCCCGTGGCGGTCCGGCGCTGGACCGCCGCCCGAAGGGCCCCGCTTCCCGCCAGGGACGGGGCCCTTCGCGCCGCCCCGAGCGGAACGAGACGCGGCAGGTCCGGTGTCCCGGCCGGCCGGCCGACCCGCGACCGGCGGTGCCGGTCAGCCCTCAGCGGCGATGCCGTCGGCGACGGCCCGGGCGACGGTGAGTAGCTTGGCCCGGACCACCCGGGCGGAGGTCATCATCTCGCTGGCTGGCAGCGCGCAGGCCAGCACCACCCGACGCTCGATGTCCTTGTCCGGGGTGACCAGCACGGCGGCGCAGGCCACACCCTGCCGGAACTGCCCCAGCTCCAGCTGCATGCCGCGCCGGTCACCGGCGGCCAGGTCGGCCTCGAACGCCTCGACGGTGGTCAGGGTGGCGCTGGTGAACGGGCGCATGCCGTACTCGCGCAGGTAGCGGAAGCGCTGCTCGGCGGTGAGGGTGGCGAGCAGGCTCTTGCCGAGCGCGGTGGCGTGCGCGCCCTCGTCGAAGCCGGGCACCAGGTCCTCCAGGTACGGCGACCGCGGCCCCTCGGCGACCGCCGTGACGGCGACCTGGCCGCCCACGAAACGCCCGAGGTAGTGGCTGTACCCGGTGTCGACGGCCGCCCGGCGGAGCGACTCACCGACCGCCTGCGGCCCGCGGAACGCGGTCACCAGTTCGCGGTAGCGGTCGGCCACCTCCAGCCCCACGATGTATGTCCCGTCCTCGCGGCGGATCACGTAGCCCTCGTATGCCAGGGTGCGCACCAGGTGGTACGTGGTGGCCACGGTCAGCTCGCAGCGGCGGGCGATCTGCTTGACGGTCAGGCCCTTGGGCGCACGACCGACCGACTCGAGCACTCGAAGCGCGCGGGACACGCTCCGGATCAGGTCCGAAGGTTCCGCCAAGGGGTCGCGCACAACCACCTCCGCCGCCGGGGACTTACACCATATGAAAAACAGGCCGAGTGCGAAATGCCTGTTCGGATCGAGGATGCCAGATCACCGGGCACGGGCCGTGCACCGACAGACACGATCCGCTGCCAAAACGTGACGGCGTAGGTTTGCCTGACCATGACCGACACCCTGCTCGACCCCGCACCTCACGCGCCGCGGCGGACCGTCCGCGCCAGCGCGGGCGCCATCGCCACCACCATCGCCTGCGTGCTGCCCGTCTTCCTGGTCGGCGGCCTCGCCGTGCAGATGGCCGACGACCTCCACTTCTCCCCCGCCGGGCTGGGTCTCGCCGTCTCGGTCTACTTCGGGATCAGCGCGCTCGCCTCCGTCCCCTCCGGGGCGCTGGTCGAGCGGTACGGCCCGGCCGTGGTGGCCCGCGCCGGCATCCTGCTCTCCGCCGGCTCGCTGCTGGCCGTGGCGGCGCTGGCGCGGTCGTACCCGGCGCTGGTGGCCCTGCTCGGGCTCAGCGCCGCCGCGAACGCCCTCGGCCAGCTCGCCAGCAACGCCGCGCTGGCCCGGCACGTGCCCGCGCACCGGCAGGGGTTGTCGTTCGGGGTGAAGCAGGCCGCGATCCCGGTCTCCACGCTGCTGGCCGGCGCGGCCGTGCCCACCATCGCGCTGACCGCCGGCTGGCGCTGGGCGTTCGTGGCGGCGGCTGGGCGTTCGTGGCGGCGGCGGT
>NZ_JAEVHJ010000387.1:0-5659 GCF_016802855.1 Micromonospora sp. ATA51
GGTGGTCGGGGTGACCTGGCCGAAGGTGACGTCCGAGCAGGTGTAGAAGGCCTCCGGGCTGTCCGAGCGCTGCCAGATCGAGTAGACCAGGTGCCGCCCGGCGCGCTGCGGCAGCCGCGCGGTCATCCGGTACGCGCCGTCGGTCAGCGCCGGGTCGGTGGCGGTGTGGAACAGCTCCAGGTCGGCCCAGCGCAGCGGGCGGGTGGGGTCGTAGCCGTCGCGGGTGACGTACAGCTCGAAGGTGCCGCGGTGTGGGGCGGTGGCCCGGTAGGCGAAGGTCCAGGTCCCGCCGGAGGGGAGCGCGGTCGCGGGCCAGTCCGCGCGGGTCAGGTCGAAGCCGCGGTACTTGTCCCGGTTGGCGCTGCACAGGCGGCCGTCCGGGATGATCTGCCGGTGCCGCCCGGCCGCGTCGGCGATGTTCACCTCGTTCCAGTCGTAGAGTGCCTGGGTGCCGCCGGCCGCCACGGCCGCCCGGCATGCGGCGGAGTCCGGCGACTCCGGTCCCTCCAGGAAGCAGGCGTACGTCCGGCTGACCGGTGACTGCATGCTGCCGTGCGCGCCGGCCTGGCTGACCAGCGCCAGCGAGGCCAGGATGGGGATGCCGCCCAGTGCGGCGGCGGTCAGGGCCCTGCGTCGTCGAACCATGGGGTCCTCCTCTTTAATAGGAAAGTTAATTAAAAGTTTCGGCCATGGCGGGTGCGACATGCAAGGGTGTCGATGTGACAGGATCGCCGCTCGGCATGTCCCGATGTCCGGGCCGATGGAAGGGGACCGATGGGCCTGACGCACCCGAGGGTGGCGAGCGCCGTCGCTCTGCTCGCGCTCCTGCCGCTCACCCTCGCCGGCTGCGGCTTCGGCGGGGACGACGAGGCCGGGGCCCCGGCGACCGGGACGCAGCGCGCGCCGGCCGAGGAGGCCGCCGCCAAGTCCCGTGAACGGGTGCAGGCGTACCTCGACGCGATGGCGGCCAAGGACGTCGACGCCGGCCGCAGCCAGCTCTGCGCCCCCATGCAGAAGCCCTTCGACGCCGCCGCCACCGGCCCGAACGGCGACTTCGCCGACCACTTCACCGTCCCGCAGGCCACCATCACCGACGTCCGGTCCAGCCCGCACGGGCAGGAGGTCAGCACCGCGGTCACCGTCGCCGTCGGCAGCCGCAAGGCCACCCGGCCGCTGCTGTTCACCGTCACCCGCAGCGGCGCCGACTGGTGCATCTCCGCCGAGGTCCCGGGCGGCAACACCCCCGAGCCGGCCGTCACCCCCTGACCGGTCACCGGCGCCTGACCTGCCGGTGTCGGGCATCTCTCACCTGCCGGAACTGTCCCCCTCGGCGGCGGGCCGCCCCGGCGTTCGCCGTACGCTTCTGTCATGCGCCATGAGTGGCATCAGCTGAGTCACCCCGCGGTGGGCAGCCCGGGCCTGCAGACCAGTCGTCCGACCGTCGACTCCGCCGAGGACGCGGCCCTCGGCCTGGACCGCTGGCGGGAGCTTCCCCGGGCGCAGACCCCGCCCTGGCCGGACGAGGCCAAGGTCGCCGAGGTCTGCAAGGTGCTCGACACCGTGCCGTCGGTCGTCGCGCCCTACGAGGTCGACCAGCTCCGGCAGCGCCTCGCGCTGGTCTGCGAGGGCAAGGCGTTCCTGCTCCAGGGCGGCGACTGCGCCGAGACCTTCGCCGACAACACCGAGAGCCACCTGCTGGCCAACGCCCGCACGCTGCTCCAGATGGCGATCGTGCTGACGTACGGCGCGTCGCTGCCGGTGGTCAAGGTGGCCCGGGTCGCCGGCCAGTACACCAAGCCCCGCTCGCTGCCGACCGACGCCCGCGGCCTGCCGGCCTACCGCGGCGACATGATCAACTCGCTGGAGACCACGCCGGAGGCGCGGGTCGCCGACCCGCAGCGCATGATCCGGGCGTACGCCAACTCGGCCGCCGCGATGAACATGCTCCGGGCGTACCTGGCCGGCGGGCTCGCCGACCTGCACGCCGTGCACGACTGGAACAAGGGCTTCGTCAAGAACTCCCCGGCCGGCGAGCGCTACGAGGCGATCGCCCGGGAGATCGACCGGGCGCTGGCCTTCATCCGGGCCTGCGGGATGACCGACGACGAGGCGCTGCGCACGGTCACCCTCTACTGTTCGCACGAGGCCCTCGCGCTGGAGTACGACCGGGCGCTCACCCGGGTCTCCGGCGAGCGGGCGTACGGCCTCTCCGGGCACTTCCTCTGGATCGGCGAGCGGACCCGGCACATCGACGGGGCGCACATCGACTTCATCTCCCGGATCGCCAACCCGATCGGCGTGAAGCTCGGCCCGACCACCACCCCGGACGAGGCGATCGAGCTCTGCGAGAAGCTCAACCCGGACAACGTCCCCGGCCGGCTGACCCTGATCAGCCGGATGGGCAACCACCGGGTCCGGGACGCCCTGCCGCCGATCGTCGCCAAGGTCACCGCGGCCGGCGCCAAGGTGGTCTGGCAGTGCGACCCGATGCACGGCAACACCCACGAGTCCTCGAACGGCTACAAGACCCGGCACTTCGACCGGATCGTCGACGAGGTGCTCGGCTACTTCGAGGTGCACCGCGGCCTGGAGACCCACCCGGGCGGCCTGCACGTCGAGCTGACCGGCGAGGACGTCACCGAGTGCCTCGGCGGCGCCCAGGGCATCGAGGACCTCGACCTGCCCGACCGGTACGAAACCGCCTGCGACCCGCGACTGAACACCCAGCAGTCGCTGGAGTTGGCCTTCCTGGTGGCGGAGATGCTGCGTGGCTGACGACCTGATTGATCTGCGTTCCGACACGGTGACCCGGCCCACCGCCGGGATGCGCGAGGCGATGGCGACCGCCGAGGTCGGCGACGACGTCTACGGCGAGGACCCGACCGTCGCCGCGCTGGAGGCCGAGGTCGCGGCGCTATTCGGGCACGAGGCGGCGCTGTTCGCGCCGTCCGGGTCGATGGCCAACCAGATCGCCCTCCAGCTCGTCGTGCCGCCCGGGGACGAGCTGCTCTGCGACGCCGACGCGCACGTCGTCACGTACGAGATCGGGGCGGCGGCCGCGTACGGCGGCATCTCGTCGCGGACCTGGCCGGCGGTCGGCGCGGAGCTCGACCCGGACGTGGTCGCCGGCATGATCCGGCCCGACGGCTACTTCGCCGTCCCCACCCGGGCCATCGCGGTCGAGCAGACCCACAACCGCGGCGGCGGCGGGGTCATCCCACTGGCCACCCTGCGCGAGCTGCGCCGGGTCGCCGACGACAACGGCCTCGCCCTGCACTGCGACGGCGCCCGGATCTGGCACGCGCACGTCGCCGACGGCGTGCCGCTGGTCGAGTACGGCGCGCTCTTCGACACCCTGTCGGTCTGCCTCTCCAAGGGCCTGGGCGCGCCGGTCGGCTCGCTGGTCGTCGGCAGCGCCGAGAAGATCGCCCGGGCCCGGTTCGTCCGCAAGCGGATGGGCGGCGGGATGCGGCAGGTCGGCGTCCTCGCCGCCGCCGGCCGGTACGCCCTGGCCCACCACGTCGACCGGCTCGCCGAGGACCACGCCAAGGCGGCCCGACTCGCCGAGGCGGTCGCCCCGTTCGGCGTGCTCGCCACCGCCGTGCGGACCAACCTCGTCCCGCTGGACCTCACCAAGCACCCGCTCGACGCGAAGGCCCTCGCGGCCGCCGCCCGCGCCGAGGGCGTGCTGATCTCGGTGCTCGGCCCGCGTACCGCCCGCCTGGTCACCCACTTCGACGTGGCCGACGCCGCGGTCGACCGCGCGGCCCAGGTTCTCACCCGCGTCCTGCGCGGCTGACGCCGGCCGCTCCCCGGTGTCGATCAAGAGGTTTGCGTCGAAATCCGTGGCCCGGATGACGCAGACCTCTTGATCGACACCTACCTGGCCGGGGCCGGGGTGGGGGTCAGGGGTGGAGGCGGTTGAGGGTGGCGATGTCGGCGGCGTGGCCGACGTGCTTCTCCGTGGGGGTCTCCACCACGATCGGCACGCCCGCGGTGGCCGGGTGGCGCATCAGCTCGGCGAACGCCGGCTCGCCGATGGTGCCCTTGCCGATGTTCTCGTGCCGGTCCCGGGTCGAGCCGCAGAGGTCCTTCGAGTCATTGGCGTGCACCAGCCTCAGCCGGCCCGGCCCGACCGTCGCCACCAGGGCGTCCAGCGTCGCCGTCATGCCGCCTTCGGCCGCCAGGTCGTGGCCCGCCGCCCAGGCGTGGCAGGTGTCGAAGCAGACCCCCAGCCCGGGGTGCCGGTCCACCGCGTCCAGGTAGGGGCCGAGCTGTTCCACCCGGGAGGCCAGCGACCGGCCCCCGCCCGCGCTCGGCTCCACCAGCAGCATCGGGCCGTCCGTGGCCGCCGCCTCGTCCAACAGCGGCAGCAGCGCCTCCCGGACCTGCCGCATCGCCGCCTCCGCGTGCCCCGCGTCCACCGCGCTGCCCGCGTGGAAGACCACGCCCCGGGCGCCGATCGCCATGCCCCGGCGCAGCGCGTGCGCCAGGGTCTGCGCCGACCTCTCCACCGTCGCCGGGGTGGGGGAGCCGAGGTTCACCAGCAGCGACGCGTGGATGTACACCGGCACGCCGCGCTCGGCGCAGCCGTCCCGGAACAGCGCGTCCTGGACCGGGTCACCCGCGGGCAGCGCCCAGCCGCGCGAGTTGGAGACGTAGACCTGCACCACCCCGGAGCCGGTCGCCTCGACGTACGGCAGGGCCGCCTTCGCCAGGCCACCCGAGGTGGGGGTGTGCGAGCCGATCGGGCGGTGCGCGTTCACAGGCAGGTGATCGTGACCGGGGTGCCCGGGGGCACCTGCGAATTCTCACCCGGGTTCTGGAAGCGGGCCACCCCGTTCGGGTTGAGTTGGATGTTGGTCGGGAAGCCCTGGCTCTCCAGCACCTGCTTCGCCTGCTGACAGGGCAGGTCGATCACCCGGGGGACGACGACCGCCGGCGGGCCCTTGCTGATCTCCAGCTTGACCTGGGCGCCCTTCTCCACACCCGTGCCGTCCGCCGGGCTCTGACCGAGGACCTCGTCCTTCGGCTTGTCCGAGTCCTTGTACGTCTCCACCAGGGTCAACCCGAGCTGCGCCAGCGTCGCCCGGGCCTCGTTGATGTTCTTGCCGACCAGGTTCGGTACCGAAACCGGCGCCCTGCCCTTGCTCAGCACGACGGTCACCTTGCTGCCCGGCTTGACCACCGTGCCCACCTTCGGGTCGGTGGCCACCACCACCCCGGCGGGCAGGCTGTCGTCGTACCGGGCGGCGCCCTTGGCCACCACCAGCTTCGCGTCGGTCAGCTCGGCCTGGGCCAGCTCGAAGTCCTTGCCCACCACGTCGGGCACCGGCAGCCGCTCCGGCCCGAGCGACAAGGTGAGCGTGATCGTGCCGCCCTTGACGATCCGGGCCGCCGAGACCGGGTCCTGGCCCAGCACGCTGTCCTTGGGCGCCTTCTCGTCGTACCGCGGCTCGGCGTAGGCGAGGGTGAAGCCGGCGCGGGCGGCCCGTGCCTCCGCGTCGGCCTTGCTCAGGCTCACCAACTGCGGAGCGACCGTGTACCGCCCCACCCCGAACCACCAGCCGCCGACCGCGGCCACCAGGCCGAGCACCACGGCCGCGCGGCCACCGCCAGCCGGCCGCGGGGCGAGCCCATCACGCGGTGCGCAGCCCGC
>NZ_JAEVHJ010000388.1:0-5591 GCF_016802855.1 Micromonospora sp. ATA51
CGCGCAGCCGGGGCAGCGCCAGCTTCGGCGCCGCCAGCGGGTCGAGGGCGCGCGTCGACACCGGCACCCGGGCCGGCGCCCGCCGGGTCTTCGGCCGGGCCAGCACCGCCGCACCGCTGGCATCCTCCGGCACCGGCGCGTAGCCGCCGTCGCGCAGCGCGATCAGCATCCGCCCCACCTGATACGGGGTGGAGAGCACCGTCGGCGCCAGCCGGCGGAACGCCAGCGACTCCAACCGCCGGTCGGCCAGCACCTCGGTGAGCAGCGCCTCGTCGTCGCTGCGCACGTAGCCGCCGGCGGAGCCGACCCGCAGCCCGCCGTGCTTGCGCGCCACGTCGTCCACCAGGTACGTCAGGCCCTGCGGGATCGGGGTCCGCGACCGGCGGCGGAACAGCTTGTGCAGGTCGTCGGCCGAGTAGCCGGCGTCCAGGGCCCGCCGGACGCTGGCCGTGGTGACCCGGTGCACGCTCGCCCCGCCCGCCGACTCGTGCTCGGCCACCACCTCCAGTTCGGCGGCGAGCGCCGGGTCGGGCGGGCCGGGCACCACCACGGTCAGGTCGGCCTGCACCAGGAAGTGGTCGACCGGGGCGGGGAGCAGGGCGTCCAGCGCGCGGACCGCGGTGGACGGCTCGCCCGACTCGGCCTCGGAGCGCAGCCCGAGCGGGTCGTCCGCGCCCCGCTCGTCGGCCTCGGTCACGTCGGACAGCAGCAGCCGCCCGTACGAGGTGAGCGCGCCGAGCCCAGTCACGCCGAGCTGGGCCGCCTCGGCCAGCACCTCCCGGTGCGCGGTCTCCCGGCCCCGGCTGCGCCGCGGCGCCCGCCAGTCCAGCACCTCCAGCATCTCGTCGGCGGTGGGCGCGGTCGCCGGTTCCAGGTCGGCCAGCACCCCCAGCACGGCCCGGCGGGCGGCCGGCGCGCCGGCCCGTTCCGCCTCGGCGGAGAGCACCGAGATCGGGCGGTCCCGGTCGTCCCGCTGGCCCACCAGGCCCACCTGACGGGTCATGGTCAGCCAGGCCCGGGCCAGCTGCTCCCAGCGCTGCGCGAGCGAACTGGCCCGCCACACCTCGTACCCGCCGGTGGGCAGGACCTGCTGGTCGCCGCCGTGCCGGGTGGTGGCGCTGCCGGTCAGGTCCAGTTCCCCGAGCAGCCCGGCCGCGTACGCCACCTCGAAGAGCAGCGCGGTGGTCGCGTCGTCCAGGCCGAGTCCCCGGGCCAGCCGGCGCAGGTCGCGGACGCCGACGCCGCCGGAGCGGAGCACCGGGGCCGGCTCGGCGGCGAGCGCCTCCAGCAGCCCCTCGGTGTGCCGGACCACCTCCATGGTCTGCCCGGCACCGGCGGAGTCGACGGCCTTCGGCTCACGCGGCGGGCTGGACACCACGGGCGGGCTGGTGCGCAGCGGGCCGAGCGGGCCGCTGTCCCGGCGCAGCAGCAGGCCCACCTCGCGGGGAAGTTCGACGGTGCCGCCGTCCTTGCCGCCCGAGATCCGCACGAGCAGCCGGTGGTCGACCAGCCAGCGGATCGGGGAGCCGGTCGGTGCGCCGCCGTTGGTGGCGTCCGGGGGCAGGCTGTCCTCCGCGCCGACCGCGGGGGCCTGCAGCGCGCCCGGGGGCACGCTGCCCACCGGCGGGCCGGCCGCGAGCCGGTCCAGGATCGCCCGCGCGGAGGGGGGTGCGGCCAGCAGTGTCCGGCGCAGCTTCGCCGGGTCCGCGCAGAGGGCCGCCGCGCGCGGGTCCAGCTCCGCGGCCGGTCGGCCCAACCCGGCCGGGTACGGGGCCACCTCGTCGACGCCGCCCACCACGCGCAGGTCGTGTTCGGGGCCGTACAGCAGGAAGAGCGCGCGGAGCCGGTTCACCGCGGCGCGGACGGCCGTCGGGGCGGTCGGGTGCGGGCCGGCGGTGGCCATCGCCAGGATCGCGTCGGTGGCGGTGCTCCCGGACTCGGGGTCGCGGGTGAGCCGGGCGGCGTCGAGGATCTGGAGGGTGAACTGGTCCAGCCCGTCCAGGGCGCGGGCCACGGAGACCCGGGACTGAGCGCGGATGGCCAGGGCGGAGATGTCGGCCGGCACCGGCACGACGAGGTCCGGCCGCAGTTGGAGCAGGGCGGCGAGGGACTCGTCGGGGAGGGTCCGCAACTGGTCGGCGAGTGAGGTGGTCATCGTCGTTCCACGCTAGCCCGGCCGGGGGCCGTCCCGCCCCTCGGACGTCCGGCTCAGCCGGGTTGGGCGGGTACGTTCTCGGCATGCCTGCTCTGATGGTCGGATTCGACCTCGACATGACCCTGGTCGACTCGCGTCCCGGGATCGCGGCGGCCTACCGGGCCCTGACCGCGCGGACCGGCGTGTACGTGGACGCCGACGCGGCGGTGTCCCGGCTGGGCCCGCCGCTGCGTACCGAGATCGGCCGGTGGTTCCCGCCGGAGCGGGTGGAGGAGGCGGTGACCGCATACCGGGAGCTGTACCCGGCGTACGCGATCACGCCGACCCTGCCGATGCCCGGCGCGGAGGCGGCGATCGACGCCGTGCACGCGCGCGGCGGCCGGGTCATGGTGGTGACCTCGAAGATCGGCCGGCTGGCGAAGCTGCACCTGGACCACCTCGGCCTGGCGGTCGACGAGCTGGCCGGGGACCTGTTCGCGGCGGAGAAGGCGACCGCGCTGCGGGAGCACGGGGGCACCCTCTATGTCGGGGATCACGTGGCGGACATGGCGGCGGCGCAGGCGGCGGGCATCCCGGGCGTGGGAGTGGCGACCGGTCCCTGCTCGCCGGCGGAGTTGTCGGCCGCCGGGGCGTACCTGGTGCTGGACGATCTCACCGGATTCCCGGCGGCGCTGGACCGGATCATCGGGCTAGTGCTCTGATCACAAACGTTGGCCGGGTGGGTCGGGTTCGGAAATGTCGTAGGGGTGGTGTTGGCTTCGGTTCGTGCCTCGTCGTCGGGATCCCGCCGGGCCGCGGGTCGTGCATCGCACCGCGCGCGTCGCCTTGCGGGTGACGGCCGGCCAGCGGCGGCGGTGCTTCGGGCTGCTGCGCTCCGCCGGTGACGTGTGGGCATGCGTGCTGGAGGTCAACGCGTGGCGGCGCCGCCGCCGAGACGTACCCCTGTCCGGTTACCAGGAGTTGTGCCGGGAGTTGGCGACGTCCGGGCCGGGCACGTTCGCGGAACTGAACTCCGTCGGTGCCCGGTCGGTGTTGCGCCGGTTTTCGGATGCGTGGTTCGCGGCGGCGAAACGCCGCAGCGCCGGTGGCGTGTCGGCGCGTTTTCCGCGTCGGCGGCGGGGGTTGGTGCCGGTGCGCTGGTATCACGGCACGTTCACCCTGGACGGGCACCGAGTGCGAATCCCGACCGCGAAAGGCTTTGCGCCTTTGTGGGTGCGCCTGGCCAGGGCGGTGCCGTACCCGGCCGAGCAGGTCCGCTCGATCACCCTGCTGTGTGAGGGTGGCCGCCTGTTCCTCGACGTGACCGCCGAGGTGCCGGTGGCCGTGTACCCGGCCGGTGAACAACCGGACCCGGGCCGGGTGGCCGGGGTGGACCTGGGGATCATCCACCCGTACGCGGTGGCCGGCCCCGACGGGGAGGGGCTGTTGGTGTCCGGGCGGGCGATCCGCGCCGAGCACCGCATGCACCTGGCCGACACCAAAGCCCGCCGCCGTGCGGTGGCCGGGCGGGCGCCGAAGCCGGGCCAGAAGGGGTCCCGGCGGTGGCGGCAGTACCGTCGCCGGGCACGCCTGGCGGAGGGCCGGCACCGGCGCCGGGTCCGTCAGGCGCAGCATGAGGCCGCCCGCACGGTTGTTTCCTGGGCGGTGGGGCAGCGGGTCGGTGTGCTGCACGTCGGCGATCCTCGCGGGGTGCTGAATCTGCCGGCGGGGCGGCGGCACAACCTGCGGTTGCGGCAGTGGCAGATCGGCCGGCTCCTGCAGGTCCTCACCGACAAGGCCACCCTGGCCGGGATCACCGTCCGGCTGGTCGACGAACGGGGCACCTCCTCCACCTGCCCCGCCTGCCACCGCCGGGTGCCGAAACCCCGCGGCCGGACCCTGTCCTGCCCGCACTGCGTATTCTCCGGCCACCGCGACCTCGTCGCGGCCGCCAGCATCGCCACCCGTGTTCCGGGCGGCGGATCCACCACCCCGGCAGCGGTTGTGCTGCCGGAGGTGGTCACGCACCGTCGAGCCGGCCGCACCTGCCCGGTGCCGGACGGTCCCGACGTGACCCCCGCCGCCCATCCCGGGCGGCGCGAGGATCAGTTGGCCCGCGGTGGCCCGCCCACCACCGGTGGGGAGTCGCTCGCCCAACAGGCGAGGATCCACAGCACCCACCGGACACCCGGTGAACGTTAGTTGACACCGCACTAGCCTGGGAGCAGTAGATGTCGAGCGAAGCAGGGGTTTTCAGGTGCCGACGGGTCGAGTGAAGTGGTACGACGCGGCCAAGGGATACGGGTTCGTCACCAGTGACGAGGGTGGCGACGTGTTCCTGCCCAAGGGCGCGCTACCGGCGGGCGTCAGCGACCTGAAGGGTGGTCAGCGGGTCGACTTCAGCGTGGTCGACAGCCGCCGGGGCGCCCAGGCGATGGGGGTCAAGCTGCTGGAGGCGCCGCCGTCCGTGGCGGAGCTGCGCCGCCGGCCGGCCGAGGAGCTGCACGGACTGGTCGAGGACATGATCAAGGTGCTGGAGGCGAAGGTCCAGCCGGACCTGCGCCGGGGCCGCTTCCCGGACCGGAAGACGGCGCAGAAGGTCGCTCAGCTGGTCCACGCGGTGGCCCGCGAGCTGGAGGTCTGAGGGACGAGCCCGGCGTCGGCGGCCCGGCCCAGCAGCGCCTCGACGGCGGCGAAGCCGGCCTTCCCCAGGTCGGCGGTGAACTCGTTGACGTAGAGGCCGATGTGCTGGTCCACCACGTCGGGCTCCATCTCCTGCGCGTGGGAGAGCACGTACTCCCGGCTGGCCTCCGGGTCGGCCCACGCCTGGCGTACCGACTCGCGGATCCAGGCGGCGGCCTCGACCGGGTCGACGGTGCCCTTGTGGGCCAGGATCGCGCCGAGCGGGATCGGCAGGCCGGTGTCGCCCTCCCACCACTCGCCGAGGTCGACCAGCGCG
Organism: Micromonospora sp. ATA51; assembly: GCF_016802855.1. Classification (NCBI taxonomy): domain Bacteria; kingdom Bacillati; phylum Actinomycetota; class Actinomycetes; order Micromonosporales; family Micromonosporaceae; genus Micromonospora; species Micromonospora sp. ATA51. Next base: position 5,094 of record NZ_JAEVHJ010000388.1, read on the forward strand.
GTCAGCCTGTGCCGGGGGTAGGTGAACCGGGCCTCGTGGATCACCAGTCCGGCGTCGTACCGGCCGGCGGCGACGCCCGGCATGATCTCGTGGAACGGCACCACCTCGATCCGCGCCGGCGGCCGCTCCGCCGACCAGAGCCGGAAGAGCAGGTACGCGGTGGTCCGCTCGCCGGGCACCGCCACGGTGGCGCCGGAGAGGTCGGTCCGGTCGCCCCGGGTGAGCACGAGCGGGCCGCAGCCCCGGCCGAGCGCCCCGCCGCACGGCAGTAGGTGGTAGTCGTCCAGCAGCCACGGCAGCGCCGCGTAACTCACCTTGACCAGGTCGAACGCCCCGCGCTCGGCGGCCGTGTTGGTGACGTCCACGTCGGCGTAGGTGACCTCGACCGGCGGGGCGCCGGGCACCCGCCCGTGCACCAGGGCGTCGAAGACGAACGTGTCATTGGGGCAGGGCGAGATCGCCAGAGAGAGCGCCACGCCCCCACGTTAGCCCCGCCCT
>NZ_JAEVHJ010000389.1:0-5554 GCF_016802855.1 Micromonospora sp. ATA51
CCGCAGGCGGGGCAGCGGGCCGTGAAGCGTCTAGACCGGTTCATCCGGTCAACGTCGCCCGGCAACGGACGACTGCCAATCATGAGTCACGTTTGCTCACTGAAAGGTAACGGTCGAAGCCGGCCCGGGTGATCTCCACGGCCAGCACCCGCTCCTGCCCGGGCTTCCGCGTCCAGCCGCAGCGGTACATCATCCAGCGGAACGACGGCTTGATCCAGGTCATCCGCTCCCGCTTGAACGGCGGCACGAACCGGCCGGCGGCGAGCGCCGCCTCGACGATCTCCGGCGGGTACGCCTGGTAAACGGTGATGCTGTCGGCGGTGAAGGTGGCCCGGACCTGCCGGGCGGGAACGGTCACCCGGCGATCGTCGCCGACGCCTCCGCCGTATCTCCACCGCATTTCGCCGGGCGGCGGCCAGCGGGTCCCCGGCCCGGAGGATAGGCTGCCGGCCGTGGCAGGTCTGTTGAGGAATGTGGCGTCGCGGCTCGGCCGGATGACCGGGGGTACGGCGACGCCGACCCGGACGCCGGGTCCGATCCCGGCCCAGGTCGCGCGGCGCCGCCAGGTGGCCGCGCTGCAGCGTCGCCAGCTCGCGTACGCCCCGGAGCTGGACGGGCAGGCCGACCCGGGGGAGATCGTCTGGACCTGGGTCCCGTACGAGGACGACCCCCGCCAGGGCAAGGACCGCCCGGTGCTGGTGGTGGGCCGGCAGAGCCGCACGCTGTTCGGGCTGATGCTCTCCAGCCAGAGTGAACGGGATGGCCAGCGGCACTGGCTGGCGCTCGGGCCGGGCGCCTGGGACCGGGACAACCGCCCGAGCTGGGTACGCCTCGACCGGGTCCTCACCATGCGGGAGGACAGCATCCGGCGCGAGGGCGCGGTGCTGGACCGGCCTCGCTTCGACCGGGTGGGCCAGGCCCTGCGCGCTGGCTACGGCTGGCGCTGACGGGCGGGGAAACCGCTCGCGACGACGGGTGCGCCGTGGCTGGCGCTGACCGGCGAAACCGCTCGCGGTGACGGGTGAGCGGTGGCACGGTGATCCGGTGACGGGTGAGCTGACGATCGCCGGGGACGACCGACTGGCCGGCTGGGTGGCGGAGGACTTCGGTCTCGCCCTCGTCGCCGCCGAGTTGGTGCCGTACGGCGCGGATGACACGGCGCGGCTGTGGCGGGCCACCGACGCCGACGGTGCCCAGTGGGCGGTCAAGCTGAGCGGCGGCGGCAGCCCGGCGGGCCTGCGCGTCACGGCCCACCTGGCGGCGCGGGGCGTGCCGGGCATCGTGGCCCCGTTGACCACGCGGGACGGCCGGCTCTGGAGCGTCCACGGGGGGCGCCGGCTCTCCGTGGTGCCGTGGCTGACCGCCGATCGGGCGCTGGACGGCGGGATGGGCGTCGCGCACTGGCGGGCGACGGCGAGGTGCTGGCCGCGACGCACGCGGTCGCACCCACCGATGAGCTGGCGGCGCTGCTGCCCTGGGAGGACCACACCCACGCGGCGGTCGGCGTGCCGCCCGGGCCACCGACCGTCGGCTGCGGGCGGTGGACGGCTCGGCCGACCGGTGGACCCGGGAGGTGGCGGCCCGTTGGCGGACGGCCGCCGACGACGTGTCGACCCTGCTCGACCGGGTGGACCGGCTCGGCGCGGAGCTGCGGGAGCGGCCGGCGGACCTGGTGGTCTGCCACGGCGATCCGCACCTGGGCAACCTGCTGCTCGACCCGGACGGGCGGGTCTGGCTGATCGACTGGGACGACGCGGTGCTCGCGCCGCGGGAACGCGACTTGATGTTCGTGCTCGGCGGCGTGCTGGCGTTCGCGCCGGTGACCCCGGCCCAGCAGGCCGCGTTCTTCGCCGGCTACGGCCCGGTGGATCCGGATCCGGTCCGGCTGGCCTACCACCTGGGCGTGCGCGCCCTCGACGACATCGGGAGCTGGGCGCGGGACGCGGCCGACACGGACCGGCCGGAGGCCGAGCGGGTCCGTGCGCTGAAGATCGTGGACGGGCTGTTGTCCCCGGTCGGGCTGTTCACCCTGGCCCGCGGGGCGCTGCGCGACCTGGGCCGGTGGGACTGATCAGCCGGTCAGCGCTCGGCGAGGTGCGGGGTGTCCACGAGCTGCCGGGCCGGCCGGGCCGCGGCCACGCTCTTCGCCTGGTACATCGCCGCGTCCGCGCGGCGGAGCGCCTCGGCGAGCTGGGTCGGCCCGTGCACCGGGGCGAGGCCGACGGACGCGGTCACCTGCACGGTGCGGCTGCCGAGCGGGATCGGCGCGGCGAGCGCGTCGCAGAGTCGCCGGCTGGCGTGCTCGATCCACCGCCGGTCCACGGTGGGGCTGACCAGCAGCCCGGCGAACTCGTCGCCGCCGAGCCGGGCGACCGGGTTGTCGCCGGCGAAGGCGGCCAGCCGTTGGGCCACGCTGATCAGCACCTGGTCACCGGCGGCGTGCCCGTACCGGTCGTTGACCTGCTTGAAGTCGTCGAGGTCGAGCACCACGGCGATCAGCGGGTTGCCGCCGGCGCCGGTGAGCAGGGTCGCGGCCAGCCGGTAGAAGGCGCGTCGGTTGGGCAGCCCGGTCAGTGGGTCATGGCTGGCGGCGTGCCGTTCGGCGGCCAGTTCGGCCTGCAGGAGCTGGATCTCCGCCTCCGCCCGCAGCGCCCGGCGGCGCAGTTGCCAGGCGGAGACCAGGGCGCCAGCGGCGGAGACACCGGACGCGACGGTCATCGGATCCGGCACGCACCCTCCTTCGCCACAGCCGTCGGTCGCCTCCTGGCGGTGCCTCTGCCGCTCGTCGCCGACGCGGTTTTCCGCTGGTCCGCGCAGAGAGCGGGGTGACCCACAGTGAACGGATGAGTACACCGCACGTGCGTTATCATGCTCGCTGTCCAGTGCAGATGCAATAGCAGATGCACGTGCATCATCGTCCTCTGTCGACACCCCGCCCCGTCGCCACCACCGCTCCTCCCGCGGCATCGGCTGGCTCTTGCACAGGAAGACGCCCCATGCAGCAGCCCCAGAACGGCGTACCCATCACTCAGCTGCCGCCGCTGCGGTGGCAGAAGAGTCGTCGCAGCAACCCGAGCGGGAACTGCGTCGAGCTGGCCGAACTCCCGGACGGCGCCGGCATCGCGATGCGGAACTCCCGGCACCCGGAGGGCCCGGCGCTGATCTACACGGTGGACGAGATCGCCGCCTTCGTGCTCGGCGCCCGGGACGGGGACTTCGACCACCTGATCGCCGGCCCCGCGTCCCGCTGCTGCCGGGACTGATCCGGCCGTCCGGAGGAGCCCACCTCACTGTCGGTCCATGGCATGCTTACACGTCGGCCGGACTGGGGCGTCCGGTCGGCGAGTGTCGGCATGCGAAGGACGACCACGTGACGATGGTTCCCCGCGAGGACGGCCCGGCCACCGGCCCGACCGTGCTGCGCATGCTGCTCGGAGCGCAGCTGCGGCGGCTCCGCGAGGGCGCCGGGGTCACCCGCGAGGGCGCCGGCTGGGAGATCCGGTCCTCCGAATCGAAGATCAGCCGGATGGAGCTCGGCCGGGTCGGCTTCAAGGAGCGGGACGTCGCCGACCTGCTCACCCTCTACGGCGTCTCGGCGACCGACGAGCGCGCGGTGCTGCTCAAGCTGGCCCGCGACGCGAACAGCCCCGGCTGGTGGCACCGGTACGGCGACGTGCTGCCCACCTGGTTCCAGTCCTACCTGGGGCTGGAGGCCGCCGCCGCGCTGATCCGGACGTACGAGGTCCAGTTCGTTCCCGGCCTGCTGCAGACCCCCGAGTACGCGCGCGCCGTCATCCTGCTCGGCCACCGCGGCGCCGCGCCGGAGGAGGTCGAGCGGCGGGTGGGCCTGCGGATGGCGCGCCAGGAGCTGCTGCGCCGGACGCACCCTCCCCAGCTCTGGGCGGTCGTCGACGAGGCCGTCCTGCGCCGGCCGATCGGCGGGCCGGAGGTGATGCGCGGCCAGTTGGACGCGTTGGTCGAGGCGACGGCCTCGCCGCACGTCCGGCTCCAGATTGTGCCCTTCGCCGCCGGCGGGCATGCCGCCGCCGGGGGCGCCTTCACCATCCTGCGCTTCGGCGACCAGGACCTGCCGGACATCGTCTACATCGAGCAGTTGACCAGCGCGATCTACCTGGACAAGCGCGAGGACCTCGACTACTACGCCCTGGCCATGGAGCGGCTCTGCGTGGAGGCCGAGCCGCCGGAGCGAACCCCCGAGCTGCTCGGCCGGATCGCCGACGAGCTGTACCGGCGCTGACCGTTCCCGGATCATCCGGCCCGGCATTGACGTCCCTTCCCACGTGCGGGTAACCTCTGGATCGATCCAGACTGAATCGATCCAGAAGGGCGTCGCGGTGAAGCCGACCCTGCAGGACGTGGCGAATGCCGTGGGCGTGTCCCGCAGCACCGTCTCCAACGCCTACAGCCGCCCTGACCAGCTCTCGGCCGCCCTCCGGCACCGGATCCTCGACGCCGCCCGGCAGCTCGGCTACCCCGGGCCCAACCCGACCGCCCGGTCGCTGCGCCGCGGCTTCGTCGGCGCGATCGGCGTGCTGTTCACCTCCCAGCTGTCGTACGCCTTCACCGACCCCTTCGCGGTGCGCTTCCTGGCCGGGCTCAGCGGCGCGGCCGAGCGGCACGGCGCCGCCCTGCTGCTGGTCCCGCTGCCCGCGGACCCGGCGCTCGCCCGCACCGCGGTGGAGAACGCCGCCGTCGACGGTTTCTGCGTCTACTGCGCCGGCGACGAGGAGTGGGCGCTCGAAGCCATCCGCGGCCGGGCCCTGCCCTACGTCACCACCGCCGTCGCCGAGGCGGCCCACCCGGCGCACCGCTACGTCGGCATCGACGAGCGGGCCGCCGCCCGCACCGTCGCCGAGCACGTGGCCGCCCTCGGTCATCGGCGGGTGGCCCTCCTCGGCGACACCGTGCTGCCCGACACCCCACCCGGACCGCTGCGGCTGGCCGGCCCGGGGGACGTCCCGCACCCCACCACCCGCGGCCGGCTCGCCGGCTTCGCCGACGCGTTCGCCGCCGTCGGGGTCGACTGGTCCGCGCTCACCGTGCTCAACGCCACCGGCAACAGCCGCGCCGCCGGCGCCGCCGCGGTGGCCGCCACGCTCACCGGCGACGCCCCGCCCACCGCGGTGCTGGCCTGCTCCGACGTGCTCGCCCTCGGAGTGCTCGACACGCTCGCCGAGGCCGGTCACCGCCTTCCGCACCCCGTCTCCGTCACCGGCTTCGACGACATCGCCGAGGCCGCCGCGGCCGGGCTCACCACCATGCGGCAGCCGGCCGAGGAGAAGGGGCGGATCGCCGCCGAACTCCTCCTGGAGCCCCCGGCCGACCCGGCCGCCGGCCACGTCCTGCTCCGCACCGACCTCATCGTCCGTACCTCCACCGGTCCCGCCTGAAGGAGCCGACCATGGAACAGTCCACCGGTTTCGTCCTCGCCGTCGACGCCGTGACCCGGCACGTCAACTCGGCCCGGCCCGACGCGCCGGTCCGCCCGGACCGCCCCCGCCCGGCCCGGCTGACGCCCACCCGGCTGGCCGCC
>NZ_JAEVHJ010000390.1:0-5536 GCF_016802855.1 Micromonospora sp. ATA51
GTCCCCGGCGCAGGGATCAAGCCCGACCACCCGAAGCCGGGGACGGTCGCCCCCAGCCCCCACACCCCAACCAGGAAGACTCAGGTAGCGCTGAGATGCCCGGTGAGGAGCAGGCACAGGACCAGGGTGCCGAGCGCCACCCGGTACAGCACGAAGAGGTACAGGGTGTGGTGGGCGACGTAGCGCAGCAGCCAGGCGATGGCCGCGTAGCCGATGCCGAAGGCGATCAGCGTCGCGACGGCCATCTGCGCCACGCTCGGCGCGGCGGTGCCCGGCGCGGAGGGCTCGAACACGTCCGGGATGCTGAACACGCCGGATATCACCACGGCCGGGATGGCCAGCAGGAACGAGTACCGCGCCGCCGTCTCCCGGGTGAGGTTCAGCAGCAGGCCGAAGGTGAGCGTGCCGCCGGACCGGGACACGCCGGGGATCAGCGCCATGGCCTGGGCGAAGCCCATCACGACACCGTCGCGCATCCGGAAGTTCTCCAGCGTGCGGGTCTGCCGCCCCCAGTACTCGGCGAAGGCCAGCACCAGCGCGAAGAAGATCAGCGTGAAGGAGATCAGGTACAGGTTCCGGCCGGCGGTGCGGATCTGGTCCTTGAACAGCAGGCCGAAAATGCCGATCGGGATGGTGCCGACGATGACGTACCAGCCCATCCGGTAGTCGAGGCTGGACCGGACCGAGCGGTCCACCAGTCCGAGCACCCAGGTGCGGGCGATCCGCCAGATGTCCTTGAAGAAGTAGATGAGCACCGCCGCCTCGGTGCCCAGTTGGGTCACCGCGGTGAACGAGGCGCCCGCGTCCCGGCCGAAGAAGATCGCCGAGGTGATGCGCAGGTGACCGGACGAGCTGACCGGCAGGAATTCCGTGAGCCCCTGGACGATGCCCAGGACGATGGCCTCGACCCAGGTCACTCTCCGACTCCGGAGAGTTCCAGCGCCTCCGCGACGGTCCGCAGGGTCTGCACGCCGCTGTCCCGGTCGGCGACGAAGAGGGTCACCGACAGGGTGGTGACGCCGGCGGCGGCGTACTCCCGCATCCGCTCGGCGATGCGCTCCTTGGGGCCGAGCAGCGAGGTGCGGTCGATGAACTCCATCGGGATCGCGGCGGCCGCGTCCCGCTGCCGCTTGGCCAGGTAGAGGTCCTGCACCTCGCGGGCGGCGTCGCCGTAGCCCATCCGGGCGGCCAGCTGGTTGTAGAAGTTCTGCTGCCGGCTGCCCATGCCGCCGACGTACAGGGCGGCGTACCAGCGGACCAGCTCGGCGCAGGAGGCGATGTCGTCGCCGACCACGACCGGGACGGACGGGACGACGTCGAAGCCGGCCAGTTCCTTGCCGGCCTTCGCCCGGCCGGCCCGCACGGAGGCGAGCTGCTCCTCGGCGAACTCGGGGGCGTAGAACACGGCGAGCCAGCCGTCCGCGATCTCACCGGCGAGTTCGAGGTTCTTCGGCCCGACCGCGGCCAGGTAGATCGGGATGTGCTCGCGCGGCGGGTGGAAGCCCAGCCGGAGCGCCTTGCCGGGGCCGTCGGGCAGCGGCAGGGTGTGGAACTCGCCGTCGTACGCGACCTCCTTGCGGGCGATCGCCATCTTCACGATGTCGACGTACTCGCGGGTACGGGCCAGGGGCTTGGCGAAGCGGACGCCGTGCCAGCCCTCGGAGACCTGCGGGCCGGAGACGCCGAGGCCGAGCCGGAACCGGCCGCCGGAGAGCGCGTCGATCGTGGCCGCCGTCATCGCGGTCATCGCCGGGGTCCGGGCGGGGATCTGCATCACCGCGGCGCCCACGTCGATCCGCTGGGTCTGGCCGGCCATCCAGGCCAGCATGCTGGGCGAGTCGGAGCCGTAGGCCTCCGCCGCCCACACCACCGAGTAGCCGAGCCGGTCCGCCTCCTGGGCAAGCGCCAGGTGGTCGGCCGGCGTGCTCCACGCCGTCTGGTATCCGAGGCTGAGCCCGAGTCGCACTGGTCCTCCCACCGTCCGCACCACAGGTCGCATCAGGTTACGCAATGCGGGCGGTGACCACGATCACCGGCTGCCCTCGAACGCGTCACACCCGTTCGGCCGGTGGGGCAGGAACTTGACTTCGGGCGAGGATATCCGTGACGCCGGGTTCGAAATAAGGTTCACGCATGCAACAGCGACCGCTCGGCCGAAGCGGGCTGGCGGTTTCGCGGCTCGCGCTCGGCACCATGACCTGGGGACGGGACACCGACGCGGACGACGCGGCCGCCCAGCTGAAGAGCTACCTCGACGCGGGGGGCAACCTCGTCGACACCGCCGACGTGTACGCCGACGGCGACGCGGAGTCGGTCATCGGCTCCCTGCTGGGCAGTCTGGTGCCCCGGGAGGAGCTGCTCATCGCCACCAAGGCGGGGCTGCGGCCGGGCAGCGGCCGCCGCCGGGACGGCTCGCGCGGGCACCTGCTGCGCACCCTGGACGCGTCGCTGCGCCGGCTCGGCACCGACCACGTCGACCTCTGGCAGGTCCACGGGTACGACCCGGACACCCCGCTGGAGGAGACCCTTTCCGCCCTGGACCACGCCGTGTCCAGCGGGAAGGCCCGGTACGTCGGGGTGTCGAACTTCTCCGGCTGGCAGACCGCCCGGGCCGCCGCCTGGCAGGCCGCCTGGCCCGGCCGGGCCCCCGTGGTGGCCGCCCAGGTGGAGTATTCGCTGCTGGAGCGGGGCGTGGAGCGGGAGGTGCTGCCGGCCTGCGAGGCGATGGGGCTGGGCGTGCTGCCCTGGTCGCCGCTGGGCCGCGGGGTGCTCACCGGCAAGTACCGGCACGGCCGGCCGGCGGACTCCCGCGCCGCCTCGCCGCACTTCGAGCGGTTCGTCGCCACCTACCTGGAGCCGCGCTGCTCCAGCATCGTCGAGGCGGTGGCCACCGCCGCCGGCGGGCTGGGCGTCTCCCCGCTGGAGGTGGCGCTGGCCTGGATCCGGGACCGGCCGGGGGTGACCGCCCCGATCCTCGGCGCGCGTACCGTCGGCCAGCTCCTCGGCGCGCTCCAGGTGGAGCGGATGACCCTGCCCGAGGAGATCGTCACCGCGCTGGACGACGTCTCCGCGGTCCCGGTCGGCTACCCGGAACGCGACGGCTGACCCGTCCACGGGACGCGACGTGGATCACCGGCAGGGGGTGGCGAACCGGGCCCGGCCTGGGCAGCATGGAACGCATGGACTACGAATACGCGCCGCTGCGGTTGCCGCCGAATGTCGACCGGGTGACCGCCGCGGCGCAGCTGGCGATCCAGGCGGAGTTCTCCGGATGGGAGTTGGCCCGGGTGCGGCTGTTCCGGGACGGTACGCGGCAGGTGATGTTGCGCCGTCGGCGGATCAACCAGCCGCAGCCGGGCCTGTCGTACTGAGCGACGGCGGACGTACGGTCCCGGGCCCGACCGGGTGGTCGGCCCGGGCGCGGCACGGCCTAGTGGGCGTGGTCGTGCTCCTCGTCCAGCTCCAGGAACGGGTGCTCGTCGAGCCGTCCCACGAGACGGTCGTCGGCGGCCGGCTGGAACGGGCCCATTGGGTCGTCGTCGTCGAATGACTCCAGGTCGACCGGGGTGCCGACCTCGCTGACCATCACCACCCCGTCGAGCGGTTCGAGCTCCGGGACGTCCAGCGCGCTGAGCGAGCCGTCGCCGCTCTGCAGCAGCTCCAGCACCGCCTCGCCGACGCCCTCGACGGTGCCGGCTCGTCCTCCTCCGTGCCCTCCCGGCGGGCCGCCTCGGCCACCCGGATCAGGGCGGCCACGCTCGGCACCCGGTAGTCGCGGCGCTGCCGCACCGAGATCACCCGCGGGTGGGGGTCGGTCGCCTCGACGCCCTCGGCGCCGCCGAAGCGCTCGTCGGCCTCGTCCGGGTCGATCGACTCGACATCCCAGGGAGTGACCTCCCCGTACGCGTCGAGCAGCTGCTCGTCGTAGGCGACCGAGGCGTTGTTCAAGGCGACGTACGCCTGCCAGACGTCGTCGTCGTCGATCCGGCCCTCGGCGGCGCGGACGGCGGCCAGGTGGGCGCGGGCAGCGGCGATCACGCGCTCGAGAGCGGCGTCCAGCTCACCGTGCTGGTCGGTCATGTGAGGCAGTCCCTTCGCGATGGGGGAGGATCCGCGTCGGCGGTGACGCCGCGGACACGGTTAGCAACTGCGGAGAAACCGGTCGAGAACCCGCACGCCGAACTGTAGCCCGTCCACCGGGACCCGCTCGTCGATGCCATGGAACAGGCCGGAGAAATTGAGGTCGGCGGGCAGCCGCAGCGGCGCGAACCCGAAGCAGCGGATGCCGAGCTGGGAGAAGGCCTTGGCGTCCGTGCCGCCGGAGAGCATGTAGGGCACGGGCCGGGCGCCCGGGTCCTCGGCGCGCAGCGCGGCGGACATCGCGTCGACCAGGTCGCCGTCGAAGGTGGTCTCCAGGGCGGGCTGCCGCTGGATGTACTCGATGTCGATGTCCGGCCCGATCAGCTCGCGCAGCTGCGCCTCCAGCAGCTCCGACTGGCCGGGCAGGCTGCGGCAGTCGATGGTGGCGGTGGCCCGGCCGGGAATGACGTTGTCCTTGTAGCCGGCGGCCAGCCGGGTCGGGTTGGCGGTGCTGCGGATCGTCGCGCCGATGATGTTGGCGATCGGGCCGAGCTTGGCGATCGCGGTCTCCGGGTCGTTCGGGTCGATCTCGATGCCGAGCACCTCGGAGACCTCCTCGAGGAAGGCCCGCACGGTCGCGGTGACGGTGACCGGGAAGCGATGCCGGCCGACCCGGGCGACCGCCTCGGCGAGCGCGGTGACCGCGTTGTCGTCGTGGACGAACGAGCCGTGCCCGGGGCGGCCCTTGGCGTGCAGCCGCAGCCAGTCGATGCCCTTCTCGGCGGTCTCGATGAGGTAGAGCCGCTGGGACTCGTCGATCGAGTAGGAGAAGCCGCCGACCTCGCCGATCGCCTCGGTGCACCCGTCGAAGAGGCCCCGGTGCCGCTGGGCGAGGAAGTGCGCGCCGTAGTCGCTGCCGGCCTCCTCGTCGGCGGTGAAGGCGAGCACGATGTCCCGCGCCGGACGGACCCCGGCGCGCTGCCAGCCGCGGACCACGGCGAGCACCATGGCGTCGAAGTCCTTCATGTCGATCGCGCCCCGGCCCCAGAGGTAGCCGTCGCGGATCTCGCCGGAGAACGGGTGCACCGACCACTCGTCCGGGTCGGCGGGGACCACGTCGAGGTGGCCGTGGACCAGCAGCGCGTCGCGGCCCGGGTCCGTGCCGGGGATCCGGGCGACGAGGTTGGCCCGGCCGGGCGCCGACTCGTGGATCTCCGCGTCGACGCCGACCTCGGCCAGCTTCTCCGCCACGTACTCGGCGGCGCGCCGTTCGCCGACGCTGGTGTCGTTGTCCCCGGTGTTGGTGGTGTCGATCCGCAGCAGGTCGCGGCAGAGGCCGACGACCTCGTCGGTGGGGTCGGGTCGGGCGGAGGCGGCGTCGCTCGGTCGATGGGCTCTTCATACCAGCCGGGGCGACCCGGTGGCGCGCCCCGCCTCGCTCCCGGGGCGCGCCGGC
>NZ_JAEVHJ010000391.1:0-5536 GCF_016802855.1 Micromonospora sp. ATA51
ACTGCCTCGACCTGCACCGGGTCACCGGGACCCGGACTGGCCCGCGCTCGCCGCCCAGCTCGCGGCCGGCGACGCGGACCAGGCCTGCGCCGCCACCACCGGGCTCGCGGCGGTGGCGTACGCGGCGGCGGAGGCGCTGGCCCACCTCGACGGCGGCACCCCGGAGACGCTCGGCTGCACGGTCGAGGTCGGCGGCGCCGGCCGGTTCCGCCGTCGAATCTGGTCCCCCCATCCGTCCTGCGAATGCTCGGGTGGTCGCCGGATCCGGTTCGAGCCCACCCGCTCCCGGCTTCGTAGCAGCAGCGGGCCCCCCGAGTCGGTAACAATGACCGGGTGACCGACATCCCGCGCCGGGCCGTGTCCCGGACCGCCAAGCTCGCCGCTCTGCCGCTCGGCTTCGCCGGCCGGACCGTCCTCGGGATGGGCAAGCGGGTCACCGGGCTCGCGTCCGACGTCATCTCCGCGGAGATCCAGCAGCGCACCGCGGAGCAGCTGTTCAGCGTCCTGGGCCAGCTCAAGGGCGGGGCGATGAAGTTCGGCCAGGCGCTGTCGGTCTTCGAGGCGGCCCTGCCCGAGGAGATCGCGGCCCCGTACCGGCAGGCGCTCACCAAGCTCCAGGAGGCCGCCCCGCCGCTGCCCGCGGCGACCGTGCACAAGGTGCTCGCCGAGCAGCTCGGCCCGGACTGGCGGGACCGCTTCGTGGAGTTCGACGACACCCCCGCCGCGGCGGCCAGCATCGGCCAGGTGCACCGCGCGGTCTGGCGCGATCCCGGGTACGGCCCGTCCGGCGGCCCGAAGCACCGGGACGTGGCGGTGAAGATCCAGTACCCGGGCGCGGGCGACGCGCTGCTCGCCGACCTCAAGCAGCTCTCCCGGCTGGGCGCGATGTTCCGGGCGATCCAGCCCGGGCTGGACGTCAAGCCGCTCCTGGTGGAGCTGCGCGAGCGGATCACCGAGGAGCTGGACTACGAGCTCGAGGCCGAATCGCAGCGCGCCTTCGCGGCGGCGTACGCGGACGACCCGGAGATCTTCATCCCCGAGGTGCTCGACTCCTCGCCCCGGGTCCTGATCACCGAGTGGATCGAGGGGACGCCGCTGTCGCAGATCATCCGGGAGGGCACCGAGGAGGAGCGCGACGAGGCCGGGCGGCTGATGGCCGTGCTGCACCTCTCCGCGCCGATGCGGGCCGGACTGCTGCACGCCGACCCGCATCCGGGCAACTTCCGGCTGCTGCCCGACGGCCGGCTCGGCGTGATCGACTTCGGCGCGGTGGCCCGGATGCCCGAGGGCACCCCCGAGCCGATCGGCCGGATCGCCGCGCTGGCGCTCCGCGGCGACGCGGAAGCGGTGGTGGCCGGCCTGCGCGAGGAGGGCTTCGTCAGCCCCACCGAGCCGATCGACGCCGAGGCGGTGCTCGACTTCCTCCGGCCGATGCTGGAGCCGATCGCCGCCGAGGAGTTCCGGTTCACCCGGGCCTGGCTGCGGGGCGAGGCGACCCGGCTGGCCAGCCCCCGGTCGCCCACCTTCCAGCTCAGCCGGCAGCTCAACCTGCCCCCGTCGTACCTGATGATCCACCGGGTGACGCTGGGCTCGATCGGGGTGCTCTGCCAGTTGGAGGCGAAGGCGCCGTACCGGGCGATCCTGGAGCGCTGGCTCCCCGGCTTCGCCCCGGTGGCCTGACCGACGGAACACCGCGGGGGGCGGTGGCCGGACTTCCGGCCACGCCCCCGCGAATCGGTACGGACTAGAGAACGCCCAGGTCGCGAGCCGACTGCTTGCGGCTGGTCATGGCGACGGTACGGGCGGAACGGGTTGCCTCAGTGCTCGTGGTGGTGCGACCGGCCTGAGGCCGGGGCATTCGGGCCCGGGACAACGCTTCGTGGAGTAGTTGCATCTCGACGGCTCCATTGGGTGCGTACAGCATCTGATTCATCTCTCTGACAACCGGCTCGCGGCCGGCCTGGGTACGGATCGGGTGCATTGTCAGGCTGCCAGCCGGACCGCGTGCCGCGACTCGGACAGCCCACTGGCCGCCAGTCGCGCCTCGGCCTCGACCCGCAGGGCGGCGTCACGGGCGAGGTCCTCCTTGCGCGGACGGCCACGGGGCCGCTTGCGCGGGACGACCGCGCCACGCTCGAAGATCTCGCCACCCCAGACGCCCCAGGGCTCGGCCCGCTCCGCCGCACCGGCGAGGCACTCGACGCGCAGCGGGCAGTCCCCGCAGAGCGACTTGGCCAGCTCGAGCTCGGCAGGCGAGTCGGAGAACCACAGGTCGGGGTCGAACTTCCGGCAGGGCAGGTTCGCCTCCACGTCGACGCTCACGTCGAGCGGGGCCAACGCCAGACTCATGCCCGGTCACCTCTCTCTCACTTCGATCTCGTGGATCGCATTTCCGACGTACTTCGGCAGGGCAAAAAAACTGAGGCCGCGGATCCCGGTGTGCGGGTTCCGCGGCCTCGAGGTGAGCCGGTGGTCTGGTGATCAGACCGGTCTACCTCGAGGTGGAACGCCGCGGACATCCATGCGCTTCTTGGCGCCATCGATGCCCTTGCCCGTGAAGCCACTGGTCCCCGGGTTCTGAATTCCGGTGGGCGCAACGGTCAGGGTCAGCTCGGCCTGAACCTGGACCTGGTGCACCTGCGGAACGGACGGTCGCGCAGCGGCAAGGACCACCCGGACAGCCGACAGCGGAGCGCAGGCAGCCGGCATCACCGCCGGACGCTCATAGGTGAAGATCTCCACGGGTGCCACCTCCCTCACGTTCCTCGTGCCGACTATGGACTCAGCCCCTGTGAGCAGCCGGAATGGCGCCGCTCCCAAGGTGTGTCCTGAGGCTATTCCTCGCCCCAGGGCGAGGGCAAACGAATTTACGACTCGATTTCGAAAGTTTTCTCCGGGCAGACGTCGTCGACCGCCGCGCCCTCCACCAGGGCCAGCACGGTCTCGCCGTAAAGGCCCAGTTTGCGGGGACCGATCCCGGCGATCGCGATCAGCTCCTCGGTCCGGCCCGGCTTCCGCTCGGCCAGCGCGGTCAGCGTGGCGTCGGTGAACACCACGTACGCCGGCACCTTCTGCGCGCCGGCCACCCGTTGCCGCCACTCACGCAGCCGCTCGTACAGTTCCTCGTCGATGTCGGACGGGCAGGTCGGGCAGCGGCCCAGCTTGCGGTCCGCCCCGCCGAGCAGGGTCGCGCCGCAGATCCGGCAGGAGACGACCTGGTTGCGCCGCCGCTCGGTCCGCCGGGCCGCGCCCGGACCGGCCCGCTCGGCGCCGCCGCCCGAGCGGTCGAGCTGGGGCAGGAAGCGGGACGGCCGCCGGGCCCGTCCGCCCGGCGAGCGGGCCCCGGCGTACGACAGCCAGAGCCACTCCCGGGCCCGGGTGATCCCGACGTAGAGCAGCCGCGCTCCTCCTCGACCTGTTCCGGGGTCTTCGCGTACGTGGTGGGCAGGGTGCCCTCGGCGAGACCGACCAGGAAGACGGCGTCCCACTCCAGGCCCTTGGCGGAGTGCAGCGAGGCCAGACTCACCCCGTCGACCGTGGGCACGTGCTGCTGGGCGGCGCGCCGGGCCAACTCGTCGTTGAAGTCGGCGAGCGTCACCGGCCGTTCCACCGCGGCGGCCTCGCCGACCGGCAGCACCTCGGGCGTCGCGGCGTACTCCTCGGCGAGCTGGACCAGCGCGGCGAGCGCCTCCCAGCGCTCCCGGGCCGCGCCGCCGGCCGGGGCGGCGTCGGGGGCCCAGCCGACCGCGGAGAGCCCCTCGACGACGGCGGTCGGCAGCGGTGTCTCCCCCGGGATCGAGCGGGTAGCGGCGCGCAGCGCGACCATCGCCTGGCGCACCTCGGGCCGCTCGAAGAAGCGCTCCGCCCCCTGCACCACGTACGGCACCTCGGCCTCGGTGAGCGCCTTCTCGTACGCCTCGGACTGCGCGTTGGTGCGGAACAGCACCGCGATCTCCCGGGCCGGGGTGCCGCCGTCGACCAGCGCCCGGCAGCGGGCCGCGACGGCGTTGGCCTCGGCCGGCTCGTCGGTGAAGATCCGCAGCTCCGGTTCGGGACCGGCCGGGCGCTGCCCCACCAGCTCCAGCCGCAGCCGGGCCTCGGCGCCCCGGGCCTGCGAGATCACCGCGTTGGCCAGCCCGACCACCTGCGGGGTGGAGCGGTAGTCGCGGACCAGCCGGACCACCGTGGCGCCCCGGTGCCGGCGCGGGAAGTCCACCAGGTACGACGAGCTGGCCCCGGTGAAGGAGTAGATGGTCTGGCTGGCGTCGCCGACCACGGTGAGGTCGTCCCGGCCGCCGAGCCAGGCCTCCAGCAGCCGCTGCTGGAGCGGGTTGACGTCCTGGTACTCGTCGACGACGAAGTGCCGGTACTGGCCGCGCACCTGCTCGGCGACGTCGGGGTGCTCCTCGATCCCCCAGACGGCGGCGCGCAGCATGTCCTCGAAGTCGATCACGCCGTTGCCGCGCTTGAGCTTCTCGTACGCGGCGAAGACCTCGGCCACCTTCGCCGGCTCGTGCGGGGTGTCGCGCAGCGCCTTGGCCGCGGCCACCACGTACTCGCCGGGCTCGACCAGGGACGACTTCGCCCACTCGATCTCGCCGGCGAGGTCCCGGGCGGCGGCCCGGTCGGCCCGCAGGCCCACCTTGGCGGCGGCCAGGGTGACCACCCGGACCTTGCTGTCCAGCAGCTCCGGCATGGCCCGCCCCTCCAGCAGCCGGGGGGCGAAGTAGCGCACCTGGCGCAGGGCGGCGGCGTGGAAGGTGCGTGCCTGCACGCCGGCCACCCCCAGCGCGGTGAGCCGGGCCCGCATCTCGGCGGCGGCGCGGGCGGTGAAGGTGACCGCGAGCACGTGTCGGGGGGAGATGTCCCCGGTGAGTGCGCGGTGGGCGATCCGGGAGGTCACCGCGCGGGTCTTGCCGGTCCCCGCGCCGGCCAGGATGCAGACCGGACCGGCCGGGGCGGTCACCGCGGACCGCTGCTCCGGGTCGAGCCCGGCCAGCACCCGTTCCGCCGCTGAATGAACCACCACAGGCAGGAATCATTCCAGCCGCCGGCGATGTTGCAGCGATTAGCCTGGCCTGATCTGACGGGCGTGAGCCACCCCTTGGAGGACCTGATCATGTTGACGATGTATTCCACCACGTGGTGCGGCTACTGCCACCGGCTGAAGTCGCAGCTCGACCGGGAGGGCATCGGGTACGAGGTGGTCGACATCGAGCAGGACCCGAAGGCCGCGGAGTTCGTGATGAAGGTCAACGGCGGCAACCAGACCGTCCCGACCCTGCGCTTCGCCGACGGCAGCGCCCTCACCAACCCCTCGATCACCCAGGTCAAGCAGCACCTCGCCAGCCTGAACGCCTGACCCACAGCACCGCACGGGAAGAGCGGCCGCCCCTTCCGGGGCCGGCCGCTCTTCCCATCTCCCGACCCCCGCCCTCCCCGGTTGATCATGAAGTTATCGCCCTCGTCCTCGGCGTGTCGTGACAACAACTTCCTGATCGACGCCGGTGGCGAGCGTGAGGGCGGGGTCGATCGG
>NZ_JAEVHJ010000392.1:0-5508 GCF_016802855.1 Micromonospora sp. ATA51
CGGCGGCGGTCCGGCGCGGCCGCGACCAGCTCGACGATGGTGTCGTCACCCGAACGGGGCGCGGAGACCACCCGGACCCCCGGGACGCCCGGGACGTCCCGCGCCGCGCCCTCCACCACCAGCACCACCTCCACCGGCGGGGCCAGCTCCGGCGGCACCCCGCGCTCGGCCAGCGGGACGAGAGCGTCCCGCAGCCGGGCCGCCGCCCCGGCCCGGTCCCGCCACCAGCCGTTCGGGCGGGACCGACCACGTTGGCGCCGTCGACGACGAGCAGCGGACTGGTCTGCATGCCCCCAGCGTGCCACCCGGGGGCGTTTGTCGCGCCGACCGCCGGGTAGCCACCGCCGACCGTGCCGCGCCCACGGGTTGCCCTCGGCGACCGTGCCGCGCCCGACTCCGGAGGACAGAGATGATGGGACCCGGCGACTTCGGCTCCGACCCGTGGGACGAATTCCTGGCCCGCTACTTCGGCCGGGGCGAGGGAGGACGCCGGCCGCCGCACCGGGTCGACATCACCCGGCTGATGACCGCCGACGCGCGGGAGATGCTGGCCGACGCGGCCCGCCGGGCGGCCCAGAAGCACAGCAACGACCTGGACACCGACCACCTGCTCTGGGCGGCGCTGCAACGCGAACCGCTGCGCGACCTGGTACGCCGTGCCGGCGCCGACCCGGACGCCCTGGTCAACGCCCTAGGCGGGCGCGGCGACGGGGCGCCCCGTGGCGAGGTGCCACCGAACCTGTCGCTCACCCCGGCGGCCAAGCGGGCGCTGCTCGACGCCCACCAGCTCTCCCGGGCGATGGGCGCCAACTACATCGGTCCCGAGCACATCCTGATGGCCCTGCCGCTCAACCCGGAGTCGCCGGCGGGCCGGATGCTCGCCGCCGGGCGGGTCCAACCGGAGTCGTTGC
The DNA here is from genome assembly GCF_016802855.1 of Micromonospora sp. ATA51. NCBI lineage: Bacteria > Bacillati > Actinomycetota > Actinomycetes > Micromonosporales > Micromonosporaceae > Micromonospora > Micromonospora sp. ATA51. Next base: position 912 of record NZ_JAEVHJ010000392.1, read on the forward strand.
AGGCGGCCAGCGCGGAACGCGGCCAGGGCCCCAAGCCGGACCGCGGCACCCCCACCCTCGACCAGTACGGTCAGGACCTTACCGACCTGGCCCGCGCCGACCAGATCGACCCGGTGATCGGGCGGGCCGACGAGATCGAACAGGCGGTGGAGATCCTCTCCCGCCGGACCAAGAACAACCCGGTGCTGATCGGCGAGGCCGGCGTGGGCAAGACCGCCATCGTGGAGGGGCTGGCCGAGCGGATCTGCGACGGCGACGTACCGGAGACCCTGATCGGCAAGCGGGTCGTCCAGCTCGACCTGGCCGGGCTGGTGGCCGGCACCCGGTACCGGGGCGACTTCGAGGAACGGCTGAAGAAGGTGATCGACGAGATCCGGGCGCACCGGGACGAGCTGATCATCTTCCTGGACGAGATCCACACCCTGGTCGGCGCGGGCGGCGCCGGCAGCGAGGGCGGCATGGACGCGTCCAACATGCTCAAGCCCGCGCTGGCCCGCGGCGAGCTGCGGGTGATCGGCGCGACCACGCTGGACGAGTACCGGCGCAGCATCGAGAAGGACGCCGCGCTGGCCCGTCGGTTCCAGCCGGTCTTCGTCCCCGAGCCCACCGTCGAGGACACCGTCGCCATCCTGCGCGGCCTGCGCGACCGGTACGAGGCGCACCACCAGGTCCGCTTCACCGACGAGGCCCTGGTCGCCGCCGCCGAGCTCTCCGACCGGTACGTCACCGACCGGTTTCTGCCGGACAAGGCGATCGACCTGATCGACCAGGCGGGGGCGCGGGTCCGGCTGCGCACCCGCACCCCCGCCGCGGACGTGCGGGACCTGGAACAGCAGCTCGACGAGGTGCGCCGGGACAAGGAGCAGGCCGTCTCCGGCGAACAGTACGAGCGCGCCTCGACACTGCGCGACCGGATCAGCGAGCTGGAGGACCAGATCCGCCGCGCCCGGGGCGACGAGGGCCCCAACCAGGTGCCGGCGGTCGGGCCGAAGGAGATCGCCGAGGTGGTCTCCCGGGCCACCGGCATCCCGGTCAACCAGCTCACCGAGGAGGAACGCGACCGACTGCTGCGCTTGGAGGGGTACCTGCACGAGAAGGTGGTCGGCCAGAACGACGCGGTCAGCGCCGTCGCGGAGGCGGTCCGCCGGTCCCGGACCGGGCTGGCCGACCCGGACCGGCCGATGGGCAGCTTCCTCTTCCTCGGCCCCACCGGCGTCGGCAAGACCGAGCTGGCCCGGGCCCTGGCCGAGGCGCTCTTCGGCGAGGCGGACCGGATGGTCCGGGTGGACATGAGCGAGTTCCAGGAACGGCACACGGTCAGCCGGCTGGTCGCGCCCCGCCCGGGTACGTCGGCTACGAGGAGGCCGGCCAGCTCACCGAGGCGGTGCGCCGCCGACCGTACGCGGTGGTGCTGCTGGACGAGATCGAGAAGGCGCACCCGGACGTCTTCAACATCCTGTTGCAGGTGCTCGACGACGGCCGGCTCACCGACAGCCAGGGCCGGACGGTGAACTTCAAGAACACCGTGCTGATCATGACGAGCAACCTGGGCTCGGAGTTGATCACCGGCACCCAGCGCACGGTCGGCTTCGGTGTCGGCGAGCCCGGCCGGGAACAGGAAGCCACCGAGCTGCGGGACCGGTTGATGCGCCGGTTGCAGGAGAACTTCCGCCCCGAATTCCTCAACCGGATCGACGAGGTGATCATCTTCCAACGGCTGGAGGCCGAGCAGCTGCGCCAGATCACCGGGCTGATGCTGGAGGAGACCCGCCGCCGACTGCACGCCCAGGACATCCAGGTCGAGTTCACCACCGCCGGGATCGACTGGCTCGCCGAGCACGGCTACCAGCCCGAGTTCGGCGCCCGGCCGCTGCGCCGGGTGATCCAGCGGGAGGTCGACAACCGGCTCTCCCGGAAGCTGCTGGAGAACGAGATCTCGCCCGGCCAGAAGGTCATCGTCGACGCGCGCGACGGGCAGCTCGCCTTCGACGTGACCGCCGGCGACTACACGGCGGCGACGACGTCCCACCCGCGATGAACCGGAGGGCGGACATGACCGAACCGGAGGAGTCCCGGGAGGACACCGAGCGCAGCGAACCGATCGTCGCGCCCCCGACGGCCAACCCGTCCCGGGTGAAGGTGCCGCCGGAGGGCGTGAAGCAGCGGACCGACGAGGGCGACCCGGCGCCGTCCGGGCCGCCGGCGGGAGAGGAGGCGTGATGGTACGCGAGAAGCGGCTGGATCCCGAGGTCGAGGTGATCTGGGACGACTTCCACGCCCAGGTGAACGTCCCCTCCGAGCAGCTGCGGCAGTGGCTGCTCACGCGGGGGTCGGGCGAGGAGGCGTTCGGCCCGAACCCGGACCTGAACCTGCCCGAGCCGGGGCGGCAGATCCTGCACGTGCTCAGCAAGCGGAAGGTGGACCTGACCCCGGAGGACATCGAGGTGATGCGGGACGCCATCGACCGCATCCAGTCCCTGGTGGACGAGAAGCCGCAGCGGGGCAACGCCGACGACGAGTGGCGGCACTCGCTGCTCGACCTCGGCCACGACGTCCTGGTCGAACGCTGAGCCACGACCGGAACGGCACCCGGCAAACCCCGGGTGCGTTCCGCGCGGTCGGTTACTCGGACTCCATGCTGGGCAGCTGCAGGCCGGCGGCGTCGGCGGCGGCCTGCCGGTCGAGGCGGGCCCGTTCCTCGCGGGTGAGCAGGTTGGCGTACTCGGTGATGTCGGCCGGGTCCGGCACGTCGGGCAGCCGGCGCAGGTAGGTCTCGACGTCCCGGGAGGCGGCGGTGTGCGCGGCGGCCGCCTGACGCAGCAGCTCCCGCTGGTCGGCCGCGGGGTACAGATCGGTCATGCTGCCCTGATACCCGCCGTCACGCGGTTCGCACCCCGCCGGGCGGCCGGGCCGCCGATGGCTGGGCGCCGAAGTCGGGGTGGCGCAGCAGCCAGGCCAGGTAGTCCGGGTGCGGCGCCAGCGCGTCCGTGTACGCGGCCACCGCGGTCTCCAGCACCGCCTCGGCGACCCGGGCGGCCGGGGCGTCCGGGTGCCAGCCCAGCAGCAGCCGCCAGCGCAGCGGCGTCCCGGCCAGCCGGCGGGTGACCAGCCCGGCGACCGGGCGGAAGGTGGCCTGGCAGAGCGCCACCGCCTCGCCGGCCTCGACCAGGTCCATGCAGCCGCGGACGTCCGTCTCGTACAGCTTCCGCGGGGTGAAGCCGGCGCGGGCGCAGGCGGCGGCGAAGCAGTCGCCGAAGCAGCCGTCGCCGGGCGCCGCCACCCACTGCTCCCGCCGCAGGTCCGCCAGCCGCACCTCCTCCCGGTCGGCCATCGGGTGGGTCTGCGGCAGCAGCACGAGGACCGGGTCGACGGCGACCTCCCGCCAGCTCAGCGCGAACTCCGCCGACGGGGTCGCGTCGCCGCACACCCCGGTGAGCGCGAAGTCCAGCCGCCCACCGGCCACGAGCTGGGCCAGCTCGTCCACGGACCAGGAGGCGTACGTGGTGATCTGCAGCTGGGGCTGCTCGGCGGCGAGCCGGTGCACCAACCGGCCGAGGATCGGGCTGTTCACCCCGCCGAACCGGTACCGGCCCAGCGGGTCGCCCGCCCCGGCCAGCCGCGCCGCCTCGTCCTGCAGGCCCTTCATCGCCGGCAGCAGCACCCGGGCCCGGGCCAGCACCAGCTCGCCCAGCGCGGTGGGGCGGGCGCCCCGCCGGTCCCGCTCGAACAGCGGCCCGCCCAGGATCCGTTCGATGCGCTGGAGCTGGGCGGTCAGGGCCGGCTGGGCCAGGCCGAGCGTCGAGGCCGCCTTGGTCACGCTCCCCGTCTCCGCGATCGCGCACACCACCCGGAGGTGTCGCAGCTCCAGATTCATAGGGTGACGGTAGGGCCACGCACCGATGGACGGAAGGCCCGAACGGCATCGGCCTCCCCCGATGCGTACCGGCGTGGGGTCAGGTCTTCGGCTGCCGCTCCAGGTCCGCCAGCTGGGTACGCCGGCCGGTCACCGCGTCCCGGAGCTTGTCCACCACGCCCACCGCCGGTTCCACGATCTTGTTCCACGGCGGGGTGGCCGGGGTGCCGGGGTGCGGCCGGGTCGGCGCCGCCTCCTCGGCGATCTGCCACCGGTTGCCCAGCCGGATCAGCTCCGCGTCGGTGGCCACGCCCGCAGCGGCGTCATCAGCGCGGCGACCCGGCTGACGTGCCGGCGTACCCGGTCGCCACCTCGCCAGCGCGGGGTCGTCCGGGCCGGACAGTCCCTTCAGGGCGGTGAGCAGCGCGGCGTCCGCCTCGATCTCCCGGTCGACCAGTTCGGCGCTGGCCGGCACGGCGGCCCGGGCGGCGGGGAAGAGGTACTGCTCCTCGGCGGAGAGGTGCCGGGACACCGCGGCGGTGAGCACGTCGATCACCTCGCGCCGGCGCTCCGCGGCCAGATCCGGGTCGGTGACCTGGTCGGCCAGACCGAGCAGCTGCCGGTGCTCGGCGTCGACGAGGTCGGCCAGGCTCCGGCCGCCCGGCCGGTACGCCTCGTCGGCGGCGGGTGGCAGCGGCGGCAGGGGGACGGTCATGGTGCCCTCCTCGACTGGTGGCCGGCGGG
>NZ_JAEVHJ010000393.1:0-5479 GCF_016802855.1 Micromonospora sp. ATA51
CGCTCGGCGAACACACCCGATTCGTCCATGGGCAACGCCGGCTTCCGCACGGTCGCCCTCGGGCCGGTCACCTGACCGGAGCCCTGGCACGGAGAGGCCGGTACGCCACTGGCGTACCGGCCTCTCCGGCTGCTGCCCGGTCAGCGGGAGACGAGCCCGTAGGTGCGCACGGACCTCTTCTCACGATCGCCCCGGCCCGGGACCAGACCCGCCTGAGCAGCGGCCGCCGGAGTGCGCCTGGTGGCCGCTCCGGCCGGTCGTGCGGATCAGCGCCCCGAGGCCTCAGCGGCCCCCCCGTGGCCGACCCGTGGACCGCCGCGCCGGGTGCGCGGCACCGGGTCGGCAACACCTCCGATCGTGAGCAGGAGCTTTACATGACCGTACGAACATCCGTCGTACGCGCCCGATGGCGCGACATCGACCGGGTCGTCGATCTCATCACCGACACCCTCGCCCCGACCGCCCTGGGCGCCTGGCTCGTCCCGGACCCGCCGTGCCGAGCCGGTGTGCTGGCCGCCGTGGCCCGCATCTGGACCGAGCACGCGCTGCTCTTCGGCGACGCGTTCCTCCTCCAGGACGGCACCGCCGCCACCGTCTGGTTCCACCGCTACCGGCCGATCCCGCCGCCGGTGCGGTACGAAGGCCGCCTGGCAGCGGCGTGCGGCGCCCACCGCGACCGCTTTCTCCTCCTCGGCCGTGCCCTCAGCGCACGCCGTCCGGCCGAAGCCCACAACCATCTGGCGTTCCTGGCGGCGCCCGGCCCCCACGGAGCGAACCGGGCCGCCGCGTCCTCGCCGGCAGTCAACGGTGGATGGACACCCTGAGCCTGCGACCTACACGGAGGTCCTCACCCCGGCCGAGCGGGACCTCCACCTGCGGCACGGGTACACCAGCAGCGACGACTTCCCGCTGCCGTGCGGGGGGACCGCCCACCCGATGTGGCGGTTCTCCCCGTTCTGGGCCGGCCGGATGAGCGCCAACACCGTCACGCGGTGGCCCGCCCGCCACCCGTCCGTCCGGGTGCGCAACGACCGCGTGAGCGGGTACGTCCACCGGTGACGGTGGACCGCCGACCCGGCTGAGGGACCCGGCCGGGGACGGACCGGGGCGGCCCCCCCACGAGGGACCGCCCCGGTCGAGCGCCGCCCAGGACCGACCGGGCGCCTGGGCGCACCTGGACGAACTAGCCCTGACCGGCCCGGTCGGCCCCGTGCGCGGCAGCCACCGCGGAGCCGGACGGCGGACCGGCGGCGGGTTCGAAGACAACCCGGGACCGCAGCTGCCGGAACCCGGTCCGTTCCAGTTCCGCCACCACCGCCACCCGGTGGGCGTCCACGTCGGCGACCACCTCCCGGGCGCCGCCGGCGGTCAGCACCCCGACCGCCTCGGCCAGCAGCTCACCCCGGACGCCTGGTCGAGCAGGCCGAGGTAGGCGATCAGGGGGTAGCAGGCCTGCCCGGCCGTGCCGACCAGGCCGACCGGCCTCCCGGCGTCCAGCGCGATACGCCAGTCCCCAGCCGGGCCGGTCAGCCAGGCCAGCGGGTCGGTGGCCAGGTCCACCCCACCGACCGCCCGCGCCACCTCCACGCCGGTCAGCACGTCCGGCTCGGCGATCCGGGCGACCATCGCGTTGATCTCCGCCACGTCGGCGGCCGGGCGGAACGTGTACCGCCCGGAGGCCGCGGGCAGCGGGGTGCCGGTCCAGGAGCACCTCAGCCGCTCCCCCCGCTCGACCAACCCGGCGAGCCGGGCCGCCGCCATCGGCGCCCGCACCACGGCCAGCACCTCCGGGCGGCGCCGCCAGTGCGCCGGCATCGCGGCGTAGTACCGGGTGGGACCGCCCAACGCCTGGTGGGCGGCGCGCAGCAGCGCGGCGCCCGCCTCCGGCTCGGCGGCCAGGTCGAACCGCTCCAGCCAGGGGGCGCCGACGGCACCCGGCGGCAGGACCCAGGCGGCCCGGCCGACCACCCGGCCGGCTCGGAGGGCGATCCAGGTGTTCTCGGGTCGGTAACCACCGCCGGCGAGCCCGTCGGCGTACCCGACCTGGCGCAGTTGGGGCAGCGGGTCGGGCATGGACTCGAACAGATTCTCCTCGCCCGCGACGAGCGGACGGATGACCAGATCGGTCATGGGCTGATCCTCCGGAAAGCGAGCGCCCCGGATCAGATCCGCGCGGACGCCGGAGCGCGGAGGGAGCGCAGAACATCGGACATTGTTCTGACCTCCTCCCAGCTCGACGGCGTGCGTGGAAAACTACTCGACGGGCTCGCCCGCCGCAACACGTGGGCCGGCAGGAGAACCGCGCAGCTCGGATAGCCTGACACCCCCAGCAAGCTCACGATTCGGCCGACCAGTCGGAGGGTATCGGGTGCGGGTGCTTCCAACCGGTGACAACGACAACGCCGCTGACGGTTCCGGAGCGCGGGTCGCCCCCGCGGGACGGACGCGTCGGCGCCATCGCATTCTGATCTTCCTGGCCGTGTTCGCGCTGCTCGCCGGCTCCGGCCTGGTGGCCGGCGGCTACTACTTCGACAGCGTGCCCACCCCCACCGACCTAAAACTGCCCGAGTCGACCACGGTCTACTACGCCGACGGCCGGACCAAGATGGCGACCCTGGGCGCGGAGAACCGGACCATCGTGCCGTACGACCAGATGAACGACTCCGCCAAGCAGGCGATCGTGGCGGCCGAGGACCGCAGCTTCTGGACCAACCGGGGCATCGACTTCTCCGGTGTGCTCCGCGCCGCCTGGTCGAACGTGACCGGCGGCCAGCGGCAGGGCGCGTCGACCATCACCCAGCAGTACGCGCGGGTGGCCGCCGACCTCAACGGCGTCACCTATTCCCGCAAGCTCCGCGAGGCGGTCATCGCCTGGAAGCTCGACGACAAGTACTCCAAGGAGGAGATCCTCGGCTTCTACCTGAACACGGTGCCGTTCGGCCGCGGCGCGTACGGCATCGAGGCGGCCGCGCAGACGTACTTCGGCAAGACGGTGCGCCGGGACGCGCCGGCGGCCAACCAGCTGACCCCGGCGGAGGCGATGGTGCTCTGCGCGATGGTGAAGCAACCGGAGGCCGACCCGAACGACCCCGAGGGCTCGCCCGGCTACGACCCGCGGCGCAACGCGCAGGCAAGGCAGAACTCGATCGACCGGTGGAACTACATCCGGGACGGCATGGTGAAGCTGGGGTACCTGTCGGCGGAGGACGCGGCGAACCTGGCGTATCCCGACGACGTGAAGCCGATCGACCCGAACGCGGGACGGTCCGGCCTGGACCGGCCGACCGGTCTGGTGGTCAACCACGTGCTCAGCGAGCTGCGGCAGACCGACGAGTTCAAGGGCAAGCCGGCCGACTTCATCCGCAACGGCGGCTTCCGGATCGTCACCACCATCGACAAGCGGGTCCAGGACGCGGCCGAGGCGGCCGCCGACATCCGGCGCGACAGCGCGCCGGAGGCGGTCCGCGGGCAGCCGAAGAACTGGCAGGCCGCGCTGGTGGCGGTGGAACCGGGCACCGGCCGGGTGCTGGGCTACTACGGCGGCAACGACGGCGCCGGCGCCGACTACGCCGGCTGGTACTACGACGAGAACGGACAGGCCCGCGGCTTCGGCCAGCACCCCCCGGGCTCGTCGTTCAAGGTGTACGACCTGGCCGCCGCCGTCCGGGACAAGATCTCGGTGAAGCAACGCTTCGACTCGCCGGAGACCAAGGAGTTCCCGGAGTCGGGCCGGACCAAGGGCAGCCCCGCCGGGCCGATCCGCAACGCCGAGCACGCGGCATGCCAGCCGGACTGCGCGTTGTGGGAGGCCACCGTGGCCTCGCTCAACGTCACCTACTTCGAGCTGACCGAGAAGCTCGGCACGGCGAAGGTGATCGACATGGCCACCCGGGCCGGCGTGGACTCGATGTGGGCGACCGAGAAGGGCAACCCGCGGCCGCAGCGGGTCGAGCTGCGCGGCCAGCCGGCCGAGGAGGTGGCGGGACGCTTCTCCACCGAGGTCGGCATCGGCCAGTACGGCATCGCCGTGCAGGACCACGCCAACGGGATGGCGACCTTCGCCGCCGGCGGGAAGCGGGCCGAGGAACACTTCGTCCGGTCGGTCACCAAGGGTGACGAGCGCCTGTTCTCCGAGCGGCTGGTGCAGAATGACGTCGGGCTCGACAAGGAGGCGGTGAACCAGCTCGACTGGACGTTGAGCCGGGTCAAGGCCGCCAAGCTGGACAACGGGTGGGACTCGGCCGGCAAGACCGGGACCTGGCAGGCCGGCCAGAGCACCACGCAGAACGTGCACACCTGGATGGTCGGCTACACCGGGGCGCTGGCCGCCGCGGTCTGGCTCGGCACCACCGACGGCAAGCCGCTGAAGACGAAGGACGGCAGCTACGAGGTGTACGGGTCCAGCGGTCCCGGGCCGATCTGGCGGCAGTTCATGGAGCAGGCCACCGCCGCGCTGAAGCTCGACCCGGAGAAGTACCGGTTCGGCACCCCGGAGTTCCCGGACGACGCCCCGGATTCCACCGCCGCTCCGGCCAGCCCCAAGCCGACCACCGCCTCCCCGACGCCGACGGTCCGACCCACGCCGAGCGCGGTCCGGCCGACCTGCGACCCGGCGGTCTGCGGCAGCGCCAGCCCGCGCCCGAGCCTGAGCCTGCCGACCGTGCTGCCCTCGCGGTCGCCGTCGACGGGCCCCTCGCCGAGCGTGTCGCCGTCGCGCAGCAGGAAGCCGCAGTGACGGCGACCGCCGGGGCGCCGGGCGCCGGGCGTCGGTGTCAGCGGACCCGGTTGGCCCACCGCCAGTTCGACAGGAAGCCGTGCTTGCGGCCTCCGAAGAAGTAGGACCAGGCGGGGCTCGTGACGTACGGGCCGATCTCGTCGAAGACCGCCTTCGCCTCCGCCCGGCGGTCGGAGAGGGCGTAGGCGACGGCGATCCAGTTGCGGCACACCATCGCGTCGGCGTGGGTGGGCGACCCGGCCGCCCGCCACTTCGCGACGCACGCGTCGAGTTCCCGCTGCACCTCAGGGCGCTGGAAGTACCGGCGGCAGGCGAGCAGCCCCTTCGGGGTCGGCGTGCCCCAGTTGAACTCGCGCATCGCGTACTCGAAGTGGGCGAAGACCGGGAGCAGGGTCACGCCGGCGCCGGGCGGCGCGGCGGCGGCGGTCGCCCGCGCCAGCCCGAACATGGCGTCGTGCGAGCCGAACCACTTCTCGCAGTGGAAGCTCACCGCCGCCAGGTGGGCGGCGAAGTTGAACCGGTCGCGGCGCCGGACCTCGGCGAGCGCGTCGGCGAACTCCTGCTGTCGGCCGCGGCCGCCGGCGAACATGGCCCACAACACGTCCACCCGGGGCACCGGGTCGTGCGGCGCCAGCGCGATCGCCTGCCGTCCCGCGGCGGCCGCCTGGGCCGACAGCTCGGTGAAGCCGACGAACTGTTCCCGGGAGGTGTCGGCCGCCGGCGCGCGCCGCGCGCGCGCCGGCC
>NZ_JAEVHJ010000394.1:0-5355 GCF_016802855.1 Micromonospora sp. ATA51
ACCCCGTCGGCCGCCGCGCCGGCGGTGCCCGCCGGGGCCGACCTCTCGCTGGCCCAGCTCGCCCCGTACGTCACCCCGAACTCCGGCTTCTACCGGATCGACACGGCGCTGGTGGTGCCGCAGGTGGATCCGGCGACCTGGCGGCTGCGCATCCACGGCCGGGTGCGCCGGGAGATCGAGCTGAGCTTCGCCGACCTGCTCGCCCGGCCATGGTGGAGCGGTACGTCACCCTGGCCTGCGTCTCCAACGAAGTCGGCGGGGACCTGATCGGCAACGCGCGCTGGCTGGGTGTGCCGATCAAGGAGCTGCTCGACGAGGTCGAGCCGGAGGAGGGTGCCGACCAGGTGGTCGCCGCTCGGTCGACGGCTGGACCTGCGGCACCCCCACGGCGGTGCTGCGGGACGGGCGGGACGCGCTGCTCGCGGTCGGGATGAACGGCGAGCCGCTGCCGGTCGAGCACGGCTTCCCGGTGCGGATGGTGGTGCCCGGGCTCTACGGCTACGTCTCGGCCTGCAAGTGGGTCACCGAGCTGGAGCTGACCAGCTTCGCCGACTTCGACGCGTACTGGGTGCCGCGCGGGTGGTCGGCGCAGGGGCCGATCAAGACGGAGTCGCGGATCGACACGCCCCGGTCCCGCAACCGGCTCACCGCCGGTCCGGTGATGGTCGCCGGGGTGGCCTGGGCCCAGCACCGGGGCATCCGCAAGGTCGAGGTACGCGTCGACGGCGGCCCCTGGCGGGAGGCGACGCTCGCCCCGACGGTGTCGGTGGACACCTGGGTGCAGTGGTCCTGGCGCTGGGACGCCACCCCGGGCGAGCACACCCTCCAGGTGCGGGCCACGGACGCCGACGGCGTCACCCAGACGGCGGAGCGGCGGCCGGTCGAGCCGGACGGCGCCACCGGCTGGCACGCCGTCGAGGTCACCGTACGTTGAGCAGGTCAGCCACCGGTCGGGCACCCGGCGCCGACGGCGGTCATACCGATCAATCAGGGGATCTGGGGGCCGACCCTCGCTAACCTGATGCCGTGGGGGCAGGGCGGGGCCGCAGGCGCTCGTTGATCCATGGCTATGGTGCGGCGCGGCGGGCCAGCTGGCTGGAGCTCTTCTTCGACCTGGTGTTCGTCGTCGCGGTGTTCCGGCTCGGCCAGTTGCTGCTGGACGATCCGTCGGCGCGCGGCGTGCTGGTCTTCGCCGGTCTGATGAGCACGATCTGGTGGTTGTGGTTCAGCTTTTCCTACTTCGCCGACCTCTTCGACGACGATCGCCCACCGAGCCGGATCGTGCAGTTGGCCGCGATGCTGGGCGTGCTGGCACTGTCAGCCTCCCTTCCCCACTGGTCGGCCGGCGACGCGGACCGGTTCGCGGTGGCGTACGGGCTGCTGCTGGCGATGCTCACCGCGACGTACGGGATCGTCGGACGGATCGACGTCGAGGCACGGGAGTTCTGCTGGTGGAACGCCGCCGGCTTCCTGATCGGCGCCGTGCTCTGGTTCTGCTCGCTCCTGGTGTCCGTGCCCGCCCGGTACTTTGTCTGGGGCGTCGCACTCGTCGTCAACGCCGCCATCGCCGGACCACTGGCCTACGCCGTGGTGCGCCGGGCGCCGACGCAGAAGTCCCACATGCCGGAGCGGTTCGGTCTGTTCACCATCGTCGTGCTCGGGGACGCCGTCCTGGCGGTCGCGAACGGAATCGGCGCCACCGGCTGAAGACCGGCCGCGGTGGCGATCGGGGTCGGCGGCTTCATCATGGCCAGCGGAGTCTGGTGGGTGTATTTCGTCGCCACGTACGACAGCGAGGCGGGCAACCGGGTGCTCCGCGCCGGGCGGGAGGCGGTGGTCCGGAGCTACTTCTACGCCTACGGTCACCTGCTGGTCTACGCCGCGATCGTGACCGCGGGTGTCGCCGTCGAGTTGGCGGCGAAGGAGGCGGCACATCCGGGCCCCGGGCACGATGTGGCCGGGCGGCTGCTGGGAGGCAGCCAGCTGGCGATGATGGCCGGTTGCGTCATCATCTACCGCGGGATCAGCCTGTCGGTCAGTCGCCCGGTGGCGCTGACCCAGTCGGGGTTGGCGCTCGTCGCGCTGGTGATCGCGTTGGCGGGACTGCCGCCGGTCGTGGCGGTGTCTCTCAGCGCGATCGCCTGGGTGGTGCTGGCGGTCGTCGAGCAGCGATCGGCGTCGGATCGGCCCCGTTGACTCTCGTCTTTCCGGGGCGGCGCGCGACTGCCGGACGCGCCCCCGGGTCATCCCCGGCCGGGCCGCGCGGTGGTGTGCAGCGGGCTCAGACCGCGATGCGCCCACCGTCGACGGGCAGGATCGCGCCGTGCACGAAGCTCGACCGGTCGGTGGCCAGGAAGGTGATCGCTTCGGCGATCTCCTCGGCCGACCCCGGACGTCCGGCCGGGATCGTGGCCGCCAGTTGGTCGAGGTCCTCGCCCATCCCGGCGGTGCCCTCCGTCCGGGTGGGGCCGGGGCTGACCGCGTTCACCCGGACCCCGTGCGGCCCGTACTCGGCGGCCCAGGACTTGGTGAGCAGCACCAGCGCCGCCTTGCTCGCCCCGTACAGGCCCATCCCCGCCAGGCCGAACTCGGCGACCATCGTGCTCAGGTTGATGATCGCGCCCTGGCCGCGCTTCGCCATCTCCGGCGCCAGCTCGGCGACCAGGAAGTACGGCGCCTTGACGTTCAGCGTGAACACCGAGTCGAAGGTCTGCTCGCTGGTCTGGTCGGTCGGGCCGAACGGGTAGATCCCGGCGTTGTTGACCAGGATGTCCACGTGGCCGACCAGCTCCCTGGCCCGAGCGGCGAGCTCCCGGGCGGACGCCTCGTCACGCAGCTCAGTGGCCACGAAGTCGGCCCGGCCACCGGCGGCGCGGATGTCCCGGACCACCTGGTTTCCCCGGACCTCGTCGCGACCGGAGATCACGACGTGCGCACCGAGCTTGGCCAGCGCGACGGCAGCCGCCCGGCCGATGCCGCTGTTACCCCCGGTCACCAGCGCCGACCTGCCATGCAGTTCTGTCATTGTTCTCCACCCACATTCTGGTCCGCGATGAGCGGCTTCGGTCGGGCGTGCCCCGACCAGTGGGTGCAAGTCGCACGGCGGCTGAAGCTTTCCCGCCGAGCTGATCAAGCAACTTATGGCCGCTATAAGCGACCCGCGTCGGCTGCCGATCGGACCTGCTCCAGCCCCCGGACCTCCAGAGCGGCGATGAGGCGACCGAGGTCGCGCCGGTGGGAGCTGGCCGGCCACACCGCCCAGGTACGCCGGACGAGGGGATGGCCGACCAGCGGCGACCAGGTGACCGAGTCCGGGATCGGTTGCGACCAGCTGGGCGGTGCCAGCGCGAAGGCCCCACCGGCGGTGACCGCCGCGAGTTTCACCTCGGGGATCAGCTGCTGCCCTTCCGGTGCGGCGGGTCCGAGATCCAGGCCGTGGCTGCGCAGGATCGCGGTGAGTTCGTCGTACCAGGCCGGGCTCCCGGAGCGCGGGAAACCGACCCAGTCCAGCCCGGCGAGCGCGTCCAACCGGATCCCGTCGGGGCCGGCGACGGCGGCGGCCTGGTCGGCGGATAGCAGCACGCCCAGCGCTTCCTCGACGACCAGGACGGCGTCCAGGTCGGGGCCGATCGGGTGTTCCCGCACCAGCCCGACGTCGATCTCGCCGGCGCGGAGCGCGGCGAACTGGGCGGCGGTGGACATGTGGCGGGCCTGGACCCGGGTACCCGGGTGGGCCGCGGCGAGGTCGGCGAGCGGCCGGGACAGCAGGTCGGTGGGGAGCTCCAGCGGGATCCCGAGCTTGAGCACCCGGTCGCCCGCGGCGGTGTGCCGGGCGACGGCGGCCACCGCCTGATCGTGCCGGGAGAGCACCGCGCGAGCCTCGGCGAGCAATGTCATGCCCGCCTCGGTGGCCTGCACGCCGGTACTGCGGCGGACCAGCAGCTGCACGCCGAGCTGTCGCTCCAGCGCGTTCATGGTCTGGGACAGCGCGGGCTGACTCACGTGCAACCGCCGCGCGGCCGCGGAGAGGCTCCCCTCCTCGACGACCACGACGAACGCCCGCATTTCCCGCAGTTCCACCCGCCCATCACACCACGCGTGCCCACGGCCACCGGGTGGGAAGCCGGTCGCACCGGCCCCGGTCCGCTCGGCCGACGCCGACGACATCCCCGCGGACCCGGGAGAGGCGTCGACGCCGCGCCCCGGGGCGGGGCGCGGCGTCGGTCGTCGGTGTCGTCGCGGTGGGTCGGGTCAGGCGATCTTGCGCTGGTCCGGCACGCCGACTTGTGCGGCCGGCCGAGGCGGGCCTCCAGCCGGGCGATGTCGACCCGGCTCTGCCGGCGGTCGGCCAGGTCCTCCCAGCCGAGGGCGAGCAGCCGGAGCCGCTCGGACTCGCTGAACCCGCCCCACACGCCGTACGGCTCGCGGACCGCGAGGGCGTGCGCGGCGCACTCGGCGCGTACCGGGCAGGCCCGGCAGACGGCCTTGGCGCCGGACTCGCGCCGCAGCCGCGACGAGCCACGCTCGCCGTCCGGGTGGAAGAACTGGGCGCTGTCCCGGCCCCGGCAGGCACCGAGCCGCTGCCAGTCCCAGAGATCGACGATGGGTCCGGGCAGTCTACGTACGTTCGACATCAGCACCCCTCCTCCCGCGCGGCACCGCGGAGAATCCTTCATGGCCAGCTACCGGGCGGCGGTCCGCGCAGGCGCACCGGTTCCGGCCTGGCGTCTCGGTACCCGGGCTTTCCCGCGCTCACACATCTGTGATCGAAAACCTCGGACAACTCGCGGCATATGCCCCATCTGCCAGAAAAGTTCGGATGATTGCCCGGAACCTCCTCGCGACGCGACTCGGCCATGGTCTGCTCTGAGTCGGAGAGGAGACCACTGTGCGTACCGTTCTCGTGTGCGTTCGGACACCGACCGCGGCCCAGCAGCTGACCTCCGCGGCGGCCCGACTCGGACTGTCCGCGATCGTCCGGACCGCCGTCTCCGATCCCGAGGTGATGTTGCGGCTCGCCGAGCGTCCGGTGGACGTCGTGCTCGCCGACACCGCGCTCACCCGACCGGACAGCGCCGGCTTCGTGCGCCGGGTGCTCGCCCGGGCGCCCCAGGCCGCCGTGCTGCTGCTCGGCACCGAGGAGTCGGAGGCGGCCGCGGCCACCATCAGCGCCGGGGCGCGGGGGCTGATCCAGGGCGCCGACCACGACCTCACCAGCGCGGTGGCCAAGGCGCTGCTGCTGCTCGCCGCGCCCGGACGACCGGCCCGGCACCGGGTCACCGACCCGGCCCGGGACGCGCCTCCGTCGGCGGGCCGGTACGGTCCGCGGCGCCGGGGCGGCCGGCGTCCGGCTGG
>NZ_JAEVHJ010000395.1:0-5318 GCF_016802855.1 Micromonospora sp. ATA51
GCGGCTGGCGGGGTGGACGCTCAGTGCGCTGCTGGCCGGGGCGTTCCTGGCCGTGGCAGGCAGGCGCCGGCCGACCCGGGCGGTCGTGTCAACGGGCGGCTCCGGCGCGCGCGGGCCTGGCTGCTCGCGGGCCGGCGACGCTGCTGGCCGGTCAGCTGGCGCTCTCCCGGCGGCGTGGACGCCGCCGCCTCCTACCGGCACGGGTCGCCCGACCTGCCCGGGCTGGGTCTTCCGCCGGCACACGTGCCGGCCCTGCCCATCCTCACGGTGGGGCTGTTCGTGGTGGCGGCGTTCACCCGGCCGCCGAGGTGGCTCGCCCGGGTGCTCTGGCCGGCCGCGCTGCTGGCGGGGGCGGTGCTCTTCGCCGCCGACCGGGCCGACTGGTTGGGACCGGCGTTCCTGCTCGCCGCCGGTGGCCTCGGCGGCTGCCTCGCCCTCGCCGACGCTCCCACGGACACCCACACCGAGACCGACACGAACACCGACGCCCGCACGGACACCGGCGGCGACACCGACGACGCCCACACCGGTGGCGGCATCGACACCCGCCCGGACGCCGGTGCGGACACCAGGTCCGGCGGCGGCACGGGCGCCGGCTCGGTTGGCTCCGGCCGGCGTGGCCACGCGGCCGTCGGCGGGATGCTGGTCTTCGCCGTCGCGGCCGTCGCCTACTACGCGGCCTACGACCTCGGGTACCCGAACGGCTGGGTGCCCGTCGCGTTGGCGGTGCTCGTCGGAGTGGTCGCGGTCACCGGGCGCCCCGCCGCCGCAACCGTCCTCCCGGGAACCGCGCCGGCGTGGACGGCCGTCGGGCTCATCCTGCTGACCGCGGTGGCCGCCGGGATCCACCGTCCGGTGCCCGCCACCGAACGGCGTGCCGTGGCGGCGGGCAACGTACGCGTGGTGGCGTACAACGTCCGGATGGGCTTCGGGCTGGACGGACGGCTCGACCTGGACGGCCTGGCCCGGGCGGTCACCGGGAGCCGGCCGGACGTGGTGCTGCTCAGCGAGGTGGACCGCGGCTGGCTGCTCAACGGCGGCCACGACACCCTCGCGCTGCTGGCCCGGCGGCTGCGCATGCCGTACGTCTTCGCGCCGGCCGCCGATCCGGTGTGGGGCGACGCGGTGCTCAGCCGCTGGCCGGTGCGCTCCAGCGAGACCCGGCCGCTGCCGGCCGGCGGGGCGCCCACCGGGGCGCAGGCCCTCGGCGTGACGCTCGACCTCGGTGGCGGTGCCCGGCTGGCCGTGGTCGCCACCCACCTGCAACCCCCGCCCGGCCGGGGCCCGGTGACCCAGGCCCGCCAGGTCGCCGCCTTCGCCACCCGGTACGCGGCCGGCCGTCCGCTGGTGCTGGCCGGCGACCTGAACACCGAGCCGGGCGATCCGGCGTTCCTGGAGTTCACCGGTGCCGGCCTGGTGGACGCGCTGGCGTCGGCCCGGCCGGTGCCGACCAGCCCGGCCGACGACCCCCGCGAGCAGATCGACCACGTCTTCGTCTCCCCGGGCGTCACCGCCGCCGACGTGGTGGCGCCGCGCAGCACCGCCAGCGACCACCTGCCGGTCACGGTCACCCTCACCCTGCCCTGACCGGTCCGCGTTCCGCCCGCCCCGGCGTCCCGGCGGTGCGGCATCGCCGTGCGTCGGTGCGGGTCGGCCGGGACGGGGCGGACGGCGCTGGGCTGGGGAGGTCGGCGGCGGCCCGCCCGCCGCTGCCGACGCGCTAAAGCCGGTCGGCGGCGACCAGGCGGTCGCCGGAGAAGGCGAGCAGCCAGCCACCGCCCTTCGGGGTGGTGAAGTCGTCGGCCCGGCCGGCCAGCCGCTCCAGGGCGCCCGGCAGCACCTTGCCCTGACTGCACACCGCCACCGGCTCCCCGGCGGCGGCCAGCGCGGCGAGGTGCGCGGCCGCGGCCAGCGCGCACTCGTCCACCTGCTGGCCGGGTTTCGGCTCGTCGAAGTCGCCGACCACCTCGATCGGCAGGTCCAGCAGGGCGGCGGCCGGGTCCAGGGTCTGCACGCAGCGGCGGGCCGAGGCGGACAGCAGGCGCGCCGGGCGCACCAGGGCGACCAGTTCGGCCAGCGCCTGCGCCTGGGCCCATCCGGTGGCGTCCAGCGGCCGGCCGGTGTCCGGCCCGGACCAGGTGCCCCGCTTGCCGGCGTGCCCGTGCCGGATCAACAGCACCGTGGCGGTGACCGGCGGCAGCGCCGCGAACGCGCCGAGCACCTCGGCGTCGTGGGGGTAGCTGACCAGGCGTACCGCCTCGTCGGCCGGGAGCCAGCGCACCTCGTCGACCTCGGTGTCCGGCTGGAAACCCCCCTCGGCCACCGCCCGCATCGACCAGTAGTCCACCCGCTTCGGACGGCCCTCGCTGCGATAGTGGACGGCGGGCAGCCGGACCTGTGGCACCGCCCGGACGTCGGTCTCCTCGGCCATCTCCCGAACCGCCGCCCGCAGTGGGTGCTCACCGGGCTCCAGCTTGCCCTTGGGCAGCGACCAGTCGCCGTACCGGGGCCGGTGCACCAGGCAGACGTCGACACCGGCGGCACCCGGCCGCCAGGCGACCCCGCCCGCCGCCCGGATGCTCGCCGGCTCCTCGCCCGTCATCCGCTCACCGTAAGCCCGGCCGCGGTGCGCCGTGGCCCGCTCAGCCGGCCGTCCCGCCCACCCGTCGCAGCAGCAACTCCTGCAGATGCGTCAGCGGCCCCTCCTCGGTGCCGGTACGCCGGGTCCAGGTCCCGTCCCCGGCCAGCTCGAACGCGTCCACCTCGGGGCTCATCGCGGCGGTCAGCACGTGGTCCAGCTCGGCCCGGGCGACCGGGTCGCTCACCTGCACCAGCGCCTCCACCCGGCGGTCCAGGTTGCGGTGCATCAGGTCGGCCGAGCCCATCCAGAACTCGGCGTCGCCGTTGTTGCCGAACCGGAAGACCCGCGAGTGCTCCAGGAACCGGCCGAGGATCGAGCGGACCCGGATGTTCTCCGACAGCCCCGGCACCCCGGGGCGCAGCGTGCACATGCCCCGGATCAGCAGGTCCACGTGCACGCCGGCCCGCGACGCCCGATAGAGCGCGTCGGTGATCTCCTCGTCGACCAGCGAGTTCACCTTGAACTGCACCACGCCCGGCATGCCGAGCCGGACGTGCGCGATCTCCCGCTCGATCCGCTCGACCAGGCCGCTGCGGATGCCTGCGGGGCCACCAGCAGCCGCCGGTACGCGGTCTGCCGGCTGTACCCGGTCAGCACGTTGAACAGGTCGGTCAGGTCGGCGCCGATCTCCGGGTCGGCGGTGAGCATGCCGAAGTCCTCGTAGAGCCGGGCCGTCTTCGGGTGGTAGTTGCCGGTGCCGATGTGGCAGTAGCGGCGGATCTGGTTGCCCTCCTGGCGTACCACCAGGGCGGTCTTGCAGTGCGTCTTCAGGCCGACCAGGCCGTAGACGACGTGGCAGCCGGCGCGTTCCAGGGTCCGCGCCCACCCGATGTTGGCCACCTCGTCGAAGCGTGCCTTCAGCTCGACCAGCACCACCACCTGCTTGCCGGCGGCGGCCGCGTCGACCAGCGCGTCCACGATCGGGGAGTCGCCGCTGGTGCGGTACAGGGTCTGCTTGATGGCGAGCACGTTCGGGTCGGCCGCGGCCTGCTCGATGAAGCGCTGCACGCTGGTGGCGAACGAGTGGTACGGGTGGTGCACCAGCACGTCCCCGTCCCGCAGCGTGGCGAAGACGCTGCGTGGCACCTCGCCCTCGGTGAGCCGGGGATGGGTGGCCGGCACGAACGGCGGGTCCTTCAGGTCGGGTCGGTCGGCCTCGCCGTACACCTGCCAGAGCGCGGAGAGGTCGAGCAGGCCACGGACCCGCAGCACGTCCTGGCCGTCCATGTCCAGCTCGCGGACGAGCAGCTCCAGCATGTGGTCGGAGATCGAGGCGGCGACCTCCAGGCGGACCGGCGGGCCGAACCGGCGCCGGGCCAGTTCCCGCTCCAGGGCCTGGAGCAGGTCCTCGTCGCGGTCCTCGTCGACCTCCACCTCGGCGTTGCGGGTGACCCGGAACAGGTGGCACTCCACCACCTGCATGCCGGAGAAGAGCTGCCCGAGGTGCACCGAGATGAGGTCCTCCATCGGCAGGAACCGCACGCCGGGCTGATCCCGGGCCACCCGGACGAACCGGGGCACGTTGTTCGGCACCTTCACCCGGGCGAAGAGTTCCGACCCGCCGTCCGGGTCGCGGACCGACACGGCCAGGTTGAGCGACCGCCCGGAGATGTACGGGAACGGGTGCGCCGGGTCGACGGCGAGCGGGGTGAGCACCGGGAAGATGTGCTCCCGGAACCAGGTGCGCAGCCGCTCCCGTTCGGCGTCGTCCAGCTCGCTCCAGCGCAGGATCCGGATGTCCTCGGCGGCCAGCTTCGGCAGCACGTCGTCGACGAAACAGGCGGCGTGCCGGGCCACCAGGTCGGCGGTCCGCTCCGCGATCAGCTCCAACTGGGTCCGCAGCGGCAACCGGTCCCCGCCGCGGACCGGCAGGCCGGCGGAGAGCCGGCGCTTCAGCCCGGCCACCCGCACCATGTAGAACTCGTCCAGGTTGCTGGCGAAGATGGCCAGGAACTTGGCCCGCTCCAGCAGCGGGGTGCGCGGGTCCTCGGCCAACGCCAGCACCCGGGCGTTGAAGTCGAGCCAGGAGAGCTCCCGGTTGAGGAAGCGGTCCTCGGGCAGCGGCGGCGCCGGGGGCGGCTCCTCGTCGGCGCCGGCGGTCGGGCGCTGCTCCGGACCGGTGACCGGGTCGAGCACCTCCTCCAGCCCGGCGGAGGCCGCCGCGGTGTCGGCGCGGGCGAGCCGGGGTCCCCGGGCGGGGTCTCCTCCGGGGGGCGGACGGTGCGGAAGCGGTCGTCGGTGCCGCGGGTGCGGACGCCGTTGCGGGGTTCGGCCGGGTCGGTGGCGTGCGGCGGGCGGTCGGGGTGCTTGCGAGGGGTGCTCACCAGCTCATAATCACCCGATTCCGGTTAACGCAAAATGAACTTGGCGGGGTGATCAGGGCATCGTCGGCAACGTCACCCGGACCACCGTGCCCGTCGCATCGACGTCGATGCGTACCCGCTGACCCAGCCGGAGCAGGCGCAGCCCGGAGGCGTCGAAGGCGCGGGCCGGGAAGGCCAGCTCGGTGCCGTCGTCGAGGAGCAGCACCCCGCTGCGGGTCGACGCGTCGTAGGTGGCCACCGTGCCCTGCATGCCAGCACCGTACACCGGACGGGTCAGGCCGGGGCCGCGGCGGCGCCGGCCCCGAGGAGCACCGCGGTGCGCGGGCCGAGGCCGAGCCGGGCGGCCGCGGCCA
>NZ_JAEVHJ010000396.1:0-5296 GCF_016802855.1 Micromonospora sp. ATA51
GTGCCGGTCACCGCCGACATCGAGTCCGGGTACGGCGACACCGCCGGCGAGGTGGCCGCGACCGTACGGGCGGTGGTGGCCGCGGGGGCGGTGGGCGTCAACGTCGAGGACGCCCGCCACGACGGGGGCGGGCCGCTGCGCGAGGTGGCGGACCAGTGCGCCCGGCTGGCCGCCGTCCGGGCCGCGGCGGAGCAGGCCGGCGTGCCGCTGTACGTCAACGCCCGGATCGACACCTTCCTGCGCGGTGTCGGCGGCGTCGCGGAGACGGTGGCGCGGGCCCGGGCCTACCTGGCCGCCGGCGCGGACGGGGTGTTCGTGCCCGGGACGGTCAACCCGGAGACGGTGGTCGCCCTGGTCGCGGCCATTCCGGCCCCGCTGAACGTGCTGGCCGGGCCGGGCGCCCCGGCGGTGCCCGAGCTGGCCCGCCTCGGGGTGGCCCGGATCAGCCTCGGCTCCTCGGTCGCCGAGGCCGCGTACGTGGTGGCCCGCCGGGCCGCCGAGGAGACGTTCGGCGCCGGGACGTACGACGCGCTGGCCGGCGCGTTCGACTACGGCGCGTTGAACGAGCTGATGCGCGGCTGAAAACGGGACACGAGGTGGGTGCCCGGCCGTAGCGGCCCGCACCCACCTCGTACGCGTTCGTGGTGTCCCGCGACCGATCAGCCCCGCCGGCCCCGGGTCCGTCGGGTCACAGCGGCGGGCCGACGTCCCGGCGCTCCTCGACCTGCCGGTACTCGACCGGCTCGGTGGTGCTGACCACCTCGCGGCGACGGCCCCAGACCAGGGTCGTCATGATGAGGCCGAGCACGCCGGCGGCCATCAGGATCCAGCCGACGACGTCGAGGTTGACCCCGCCGATGCTGGCGTCCAACGCGAACGTGAGGATCGCGCCGACCGCGATCAGGAAGATGCTGGTACCGATTCCCACGACAGCCTCCTTCAGGGGACGTGGTGCGCTGTCGAAAGCAGTCAGTACCCAGGTGGTCAGCGGCGCAATCACCGGGCCGGGGTGGGGGCGTCCCGAGCGATCTTGCGATCGGGTAGAGTTCCCCCCGTCGCCGACGCAAGTCGGCGGCACGCGGACGTAGCGCAGCTGGTAGCGCATCACCTTGCCAAGGTGAGGGTCGCGGGTTCGAATCCCGTCGTCCGCTCGCGATCCGCCCCTCGGGGGTCGACCGTCGTCGGTGCTGGTCTCTCCAGCCGGCGCGCGCGGGCGATTGGCGCAGTGGGAGCGCGCTTCCTTGACACGGAAGAGGTCACTGGTTCAAACCCAGTATCGCCCACCAGTAAAATTCGGACATCTACCTCTTTTGACGGCCTGGCTCGATGAGCTGGGCTTCATGTTCCGAGCACCAGCCAGGAGTCCGCTAGGGCGGACGTGGCCGGTCAGCCGGGCGCGAACCGCAGCGTGCATCGTCCCAATCGCGCGCGGCGGAAGGCGCGCGATGGAGTCCTAGTCACGGAGGGCGGCCCTTACCGCGAGGGCGAAGCCTGCCACGTTGTCCAGCATGATGTTGTGGCCGCAGTTGGGAATCGCCACCACCTCGACACCCGAGGCCGCGAGCCGGTCTGCGTCGAAGCGCGGCCCGTCAGCCGCCGGGTACAGGAGGGTGCGGGGGATGGTCAGCTCGTCCAGGTGCTCGCGCACCGTGGGCATGGTGCCGCGCAGCAGGTTCATGGCACTGCGGTAGAGCGCCTGTGGCCCGGCCAGTCGCATCGTGGCCGCCCACTCCGGCCCGACGAACTCCAGCGTCTCGTCCCAGCCGTGGTCGAGGAACTCCTTCTCGGTGTGATAGACGCCGATGCCGGAACTGCCCGGTCGCTTCCTGGTCGGCAGCGGGTGCACCGGGTCGAGGGCGGGGTCGACGAGCACGAGTCGGCGTACCAGCTGGGGGTGGCGTGCGGCGAGCATGATCGCGACCGTGCCGCCCATGCTGTGCGCGACCACGTCGGCGTCGCTCACCGCGGCTTGCTCCAGCGCACGGGCCAGGCCGTCCGCGTGCATTTCCAGCGTGTACGCCGCATGGGCCGGCCGGTCGCTGATGCCGAAGCCCAGCATGTCGATGAGGAGCGAGCGGTGGCCGGAAAGGGCTGGATGCGCGAGCGGCTGGGCGTAGTACGGCGTCGAGCTGGCTCCCAGGCCGTGGATGTAGACGCGAGTCGGCTCGGCGCCGGGGATCTCCGCCCAGCGAATGCGGGAGCCGTCAGGAGCTATCTGAGCGCTATGCATAGCGCGAAAGATATCTCGTATCCGAGGTATCATGGCAACGAGGTATGATCTAGATCATGCTGGAACTGGTGATCCTCGGTTTCCTCTACGACGAGCGGCTCCACGGGTACGACCTGCGGAAACGCATCGCCGCCCTGACCGGACACGTGCGCCCCATCGCCGACGGCACCCTCTACCCCCTGCTCAAGCGCATGGAAGCCGCAGGGCTGCTCACCCGGG
This sequence comes from Micromonospora sp. ATA51, assembly GCF_016802855.1. NCBI lineage: Bacteria > Bacillati > Actinomycetota > Actinomycetes > Micromonosporales > Micromonosporaceae > Micromonospora > Micromonospora sp. ATA51. The sequence continues at coordinate 2,450 of NZ_JAEVHJ010000396.1, forward strand.
AACTCCAACCCGGCCAGGTTGCCGCACCCCGGCACATGCTGTCGCTGACCTCCGAAGGCAAGAAAGCGCTGCTCGACCGGCTCCGTGAACCCGACGAGCTGTTCATCACCGACGAAAACAGGTGGTTTGCCCTGCTGGCCTTCCTGCGCCACCTGGATGACCCGGCGGCACAGGCCGCCGTGTTGCAGCGTCGGCTTGACTTCCTCACGCAGCCAGCCAGCTTCTTCTGGGACGGCGATCGGCCACTGCGCGCCGCCGACTTCGACGACCCCTTCCGACAAGGGCTGTTCACGATCGCCACCGCGACGACGCGTACCGAGCTGAAGTGGCTTCGCGAGACACTGGCGACCCTGACCCAGGTCTCATAGGAGAACGGGTGCGGTCGGTGTCCGAGTCCGCCGTCCGGCTCGCCCGACTGGCCGCAGGCCTGCGTGCGCTCGGCGTGGAGCGCGGTGACCGGGCCCTGGGGCCGGCCGGTCCACGTGCGTGCTCCGCGGCGGGTTTCCGGGCCTCCCGGCCGCTCGTCGCGCGTGCCGGGCCGATCGCCGGGCCCGTCCCATCAGTCGGTCCCGGCCGACCGCGACCGGCCCCCCGCCCTTGCCCACATCGGTCATCCCGCACCGCCGACGATGGCTCCCGGATCCGCCCAACGGGCCATGGAACGGCTGGCCCGGCCCGTGACAGGGTGAGGGCTCGCGGACCAGGGAGGCTATCGCATGCGGTCAGGCACGGGACGACGTTGGCGGCGTACGGTCGGTCGGCTGGGCGCCGCCGCCCTGCTGACCACAGTGGGCATCGTGGTCGCGGACGCGCCCGCGCAGGCGACCGCCACCCGGACGGTGGCGTTCTGGAGCATGGACGAGCCGGCCGGGGCCACCGTCCTCCAGGACAGCAGCGGCAACGGCCGGAACGGCGCGATCGGCACCGAGGTGGTGACCGGGGCCCGGTACGACGGTGCGACCGTCCACCGGTTCGCCACCCACCTGCCCACCGACATGGAGTACGTCCCCGGGCACGTCAACCTGGTCCCGCACAGCACCGAGTTCAACCCGGACGCCGGCGACTTCTCGTTCACCATCCGCTACCGGACGACATACTCCTTCGGCAACATCCTCCAGAAGGGGCAGGGCAACACGGCCGGCGGCTACTGGAAGTTCGAGGCGCCCAGCGGCAAGCCGAAGTGCCTGTTCCGCGGCGGGGACGGCTCCTCGCGTACCGGCTACACGGACGTGTCGATCGCCGACGGGCAGTGGCACACGGTCACCTGCAACCGCACCTCCAGCTATGTGGAGATGTACGTCGACGGGGTGCGGAAGAGCCGGCTGACCGGGCCGACCGGCACCATCGCGAACAACTGGCAGTTCTCCATCGGCGGCAAGAGCCAGTGCGACGGCGTGAAGGTCACCTGCGACTACTTCGCCGGCGACATCGACTACGTCAAGATCCTGAAGGGGGCGGGCGGCACCGCCAACCAGCCGCCGGTGGCCAACCTCGCGCCGTCGTGTTCCGGGCTGGTCTGCTCCTTCTCCGCCGCCGGCTCCACCGACGCCGACGGCGCGATCCAGGACCACCGCTGGGACTTCGGCGACGGATCCACCGCCGACACCGTCTCCGTGCCGACCACCTCCCACACGTACGCGGCGGCCGGCACCTACCCGGTCACGCTCACCGTCACCGACGACCGGGGCGCCACCGGGACGGCGACCGCCCAGGTCACCGTCGCGCCGGTCGCCGAGCGGATCGCCTTCGTCGGTCAGGCCACCGCGAACGCCAACTGGACCAGCCACGCCGTGACGGTGCCGTCGACCGTGCAGCCCGGGGACACCCTGCTGCTCTTCCTCAGCCAGAACACCCACGCCGGCACGGGGCAACCCACCGGGGTCACCGGCTGGACCCAGCTGGACCGGTTCGACGGCGGCTTCGCCACCACCACGGCCTGGTGGAAGGTCGCGGCCACGGGCGACGCCGGATCGACCGTACGGGTGGCGCTGGACGCGCAGTCCAAGGGCAACCTGGTCGTCGCCGCCTACCGGGGCGTGGAGGCCGTCGCGCCGACGTTCGCCCGCGCCACCGACCCGGCCAGTTCTGCCGCCCGGGTCACCCCGTACGCGACGGTGACCGCGGCGCAGAGCTGGGGCGTGTCGTACTGGATGCACGGCGACGGGCTCTCCACCGCGCTGACCCCGCCGGCCGGGGTGGAGGTGCGCAGCAACAGCTCGCAGACCGGCGGGGGACGGGTCACGGCGCTGCTCGCCGACTCCGGGAGCACGGTGCCGGCCGGCAGCTACGGCGGCCTGACCGCTTCCGGCGCGGCCGCCAGCACCACCACGACGACGTGGACTCTGATCCTCCGGCCGGTCTGATTCGTCGGTTGCGGTGTGGGGCTGGGGCGACCGTCCCCGGCTTCGGGCGGTCAGGCTTGATCCCTGCGCCGGGGACGGTCGCCCCCAGCCCTGACGTTGGTCACCGTCCGCCCGGCCGTCACGGTCTTGTGTTTGTACGTGGAAACGCCGCTGGCCGCACCCCGTGTCTCCGGGGTGCCGGCCAGCGGCTTCTTGCCTTTTGTTCGCTTGTCAGCTGTTCCAGTGCTGGGCGACCAGGTGGGCGGCCTGCTGCTCCCACTGGGCGTAGGCGTCCGGGTAGGCCGACACCTGCACCGTCTGCGCGGCCTCGGTCAGCGGCATGTCCTGCCACCCGTCGACCTGCTTGAGACCCTTCTCGAACGCCAGGGTGGCGTACTCGGGGTCGGTGATCTGCTCCGGCGTGCCCCAACCACTCGACGGGCGCTGCTGGAACAGGCCCAGCGAATCGTGGTCGTTGCGGTCACCCAGGTGACCCAGGTTCTCC
>NZ_JAEVHJ010000397.1:0-5283 GCF_016802855.1 Micromonospora sp. ATA51
CCAGCGCGACGCGCAGCTCGGCCAGCTCGAACTCGCCGTCCTCGCCGCCGAGCATGTCGCCCAGCTCGGTGGCCCGGTCGCCGTCGCCGGTCGGGGTGGCGACCCGCGGATCAAGGCCGTGTGGGAGCTGCACCTGCAGATGGAGCTGGCCCACCTCCAACAGGCCGCCGACCTGCTACGCCGCCACGACGGCCGGGAGCCCGAGGAGATCGTCGGCAGCGCCGGCCTGCCCGAGCCGGTGACCTTCGAACCCAACAAGGACTACCTGCGCCACCTACTGGCCACCCAGATCGACCTCACCAAACTCGGCGAGGGCTACGTCACGGAAGCGCACGAACGCTTCGAGTGGATGCAGCAGCAGGTGCACGACGGCCAGAAGCCCCCGAGCGAGCAGGTCATCGACATGCACCGGGAGCGCTTCGGCGACGAGTACCGCATCGAGACCGAAGGACCGCACCCGGTGGAGGGGCTGCGCGCAGAGGAGGGGGGGGTCCGCCGTGCCTGACACCGACACCCCGGCCACCCCTGGCCCGGACGAGGACGTGGTCGACCTGCTGCTCGCCCAGCACGCCCAGATCGAGGAGCTTTTCCTGCTCGTCATCGGCGGCACCGGGCAGGACCGGCGCGACGCGTTCGACGATCTGGTCCGCCTGCTCGCCGTCCACGAGACCGCCGAGGAGGAGATCATCCACCCCCTGGCCCGCGACCTACCAGGCGGCGGCGGTGACCCGATGGTCGAGGACCGGATGGACGAGGAACGCCGAGCCAACGAGACGCTCAAGACACTCGTCGAGGGCGGCGTCGACGCCGACAGCTTCGACACCGCCATCATCCTGCTGCGCGACGTCGTGCTCACCCACGCCCGCTACGAGGAGCGTTACGAGTTTCCCCTGCTGCGCCAGCACGTACCGGCGGCGAGGCTGCGCAGCCTTGCCGCGCCGTACGCGCCGCGCAGAACACGGCCCCGACCCGCCCGCACCCGATCGCCCGGTCAGCGAAGGCCAACCTGGCAGTGGGCCCCGCGCTGGCGGTCATCGACCGGGTCCGCGACAGGGTCCGCAAGTCGTCCGGCAGCTAACGCGTGGCCCTGTACTCCACGCCGGTGCTGGGCGCCGTCGCCCGTGCCGGCGCTTTGCTGGCCGGCACTGTTCCGGCGTCCGTACGTCCGCAGGTAGGCGGAGCCGGTCACGCCCCGGATGCCCCGACCGTCCGGTCGACCAGGGCTTGGGCCACGTCCCGGACTTTGCGGTTGGAGTTCTGCGAAACCTTCGCCAAGATCTCGAACGCCTCCGCCGGGGTGCAGCGGTGCTCGGCCATGATGATGCCCTTGGCCTGTTCGATGACCGCCCGGCTCGCCATCGCCTCCTGCATCTGCCGGGCGAGGGTGGCGGTGCTGTCGTAGAGCTGCGCGTTGGCCAGGGCGACCGCGGCGTAGGCGGCGAACGTCTCCAGAACCGAGACGGAGTCCTCGTCGAAGGAGTGCGGTGTGCGGGCGTAGACGTTGAGGGCTCCGACGACCGCCTCCTGGATGGGCAGGCCGATCGACACGGAACTTCCCACTCCGACCTCACGGCCGCGTTCGGCCCAGTCGGGCCAGCGAACCTCGGCCGCGATGTCGGGTACGGACAGGACTCCGCCACTGGCGGAGGCGTCCAGGCACGGGCCACTTCCCTGTGCGTACTGCCGTTCGTCCATCTCAAGGGCGAGGTCGGGGGTGAACGCCGCCGTGTACCCGGTCCCGTCTCGCACCAGCGTGACCGACACCTCCACCGGTGTGGGCAGGACACGTTTGGCGAGTTCGGCGACGCGCTGCAGAACATCGTCGAGACTGACGTCGCCGAGCTTGATGCGGCCGAGCTCGGCGAAGGCGTCGGCGGGGTCTGTCGGCGGGCGGGTCACGGCACCGGGTCCTCACGACCGGCGCGCCCGCCGCCGAACCGGAACCGGGGTGGACGCGCGAATGGCAGCTCGCGTTGGCGGGCCGCTGCACGGACCCACCCAGGGCAGAGCCGGGACCCACGCCAGCCCATTGACGCCGGTTCGCCGCACCCGACACCTCGGACGCAGGCTACAGGACAGTCAACGTACTCCCCGTTGTCGCTGAGTGCAGAGCCGGCGCAGCGCGCGAAACGACACAAAGCAGCACGGCCGGACAGGAAGTCGACGTGTCGGCCGCGACGCACGACACCGACGGCAGCCGGGACGGCGCAAGTCCGTCGTCGCGGCCGGGTCGCTGGCGCTGTCCGCGGCCACGCCCCGTGAGCGGGCCACCCGGTCGGGCTGACGGCACGATACATGCAGCGGTCGCAGAGCGGGCCGGAGCCGAACCTATCTGGAGCGGGCGGGCGGGCGGTGATGGGCCGGCGGCGGGTTTGCCTCGGTTGGGCCCGGGAAGCCGGTGGTCCTGACGGTGCGAGACGGACCTCGTGCCGCTCGTTGAGGGGGAGGGTGACATGGCCGATCGGGAGCAGCTCCACGAACTGCGCCAGCGGGCCCACGACGCGGGCATCGAGGGCAACTCGAAGATGACCGAGGACCAGCTCCGGCAGGCGCTGCGGAAGGTCAGCAAGGGCGCTGAGCCGCAGATGGCGAAGCGGGAAGCCAAGGGCTGACCGTCGTTGTCGGCGCAGCACCCGGACCTGGGTGCTGGCGCCGCTGTCGCGCCTGACCGGCGGGACGGCATCGACAAGATCCGGCGCCGACGATGAGGACCATAGGCGCCATCGGCCTGCTGCGAACCGCCACGCACGTCAATTGCCTGGACTGCGCCGATCTGCATGACGTCGTGCAGCCTGGCTGGCGCGACGAGCGCGACTGGCGTCCGAGCGAGACCCACCGCTGTCACGACGCGCGCGCCCGCCAACGCGACAGCCAGCAGGGGAAACGCCACCACCTTCACCAGGACAAGGAGCAGGAGAGATGCACGTGACCGCGACCGACAACCATGCCGTCGCCCAAGCCGTCCACGACGTCGGATCGGCGTTGTGGTTCGGCGGCAGTGTCATGGGTGTGGCCGGAGTGAACAAGTCCGGCAGCGACCTCACCCAGGGCATCGACCGCATCCGTGTCGCCGAGTCCGCCTGGACCCGCTTCAGCCCCGCCCAGTGGCTCGGCATCGGCGCGACCATCCTCGCGGCCTGCAACTCACCCGCACCAGCCGGCGCCGCTTCGCGCTGCAGAAGGGCTACGGCTCGGTCGGCGCCGCCAAGGCCGCCACTGCCGTACTCGGCGCGGCCGCAACCGCCTACGCCGCCTACTGCGGCACCCGCATCGGCCGACTCGCCGAACAGGCCCACCAGCGCGGCGACCAAGTCGACGTCAAGGATGCCACCATACCCACGGCGCACACCCCGCCCGACCTCGCGACCTGGCAGCGACGTCAACGCATCTCCCAGTACGCCGTCCCCGCCCTGGCCGGCGCCAACATCGTCCTCGGGTCCTACCTGGTGCAGTCCTACCGCACCGGCACCACCGCCAAGGGCATCGTGCGCCGCCTGCTGCCGGACTGACCCTGGCCCCGGATCACCTCGGCACCCGGCGACACGCGGCCAGGTCTCGTACTGCCGGGCGGGCCCAACACGCCGAGGTGGTGAACTTCAACGTCGAGGACCGGGTTGCGTCGATCCTCGACATGACCGGCGGGCATCGACAAGATGATCAGCGTCTACCCGCAGACGGTCATCTCGTTCCCGTTCCTCCGCCGAGGCCCCCAGCCGGCGGTCCCCGCAAGTCAGGACCTGTTGCCCGGTTCCTGGGTGCGGCTGTCGAATTCGGTGTGGCCGTTCGGGCACTTCGGGATGGTGCCACCCACCTGCACGCTGACCTTCTCGCCACAGGTCGCGCAGTGGAACACCCCGGTTTTACGTGCCTTCTCCCCCGCGTGTGCCGGCATCGTCGCTCCCGGCTCAGCTGACGGTGGCCAGCAAGTCGCGGCAGGCCCGCTCGCAGGCCCGGCACGCGTCGGCGCAGACCCGGCAGTGTTCGTGCATCTGCGCGTGCCTGGCGCACTCGTCACCGCAGGATTTGCAGGCGGTGGCGCAGGCCGCCAGCAGGGTGCGGCTGATGTTGGCGTCGTAGCCGGTGTGCCGGGACAGCACCCGGGCGGTGGTGGCGCAGATGTCGGCGCAGTCCAGGTCGGTGCGCACACACTTGGTCAACTCGGCGATGCGGTCCTCGCTCAGGCAGGCGTCCGCGCACGCCGTGCACGCCTGCGCGCACGCGTTCAGCGCGTCGATGGTCGTGGCCAGCTTCGCCCGGTCCAGGTTGATCGACTTCGGGTAGGTCTCCAGCATGGACATGGTGATCGTCATGGTCGGCTCCTCGCGGGTGGGGCTCGTCCTGACCGCGCTACCCGTCCCCGCCACAGCCATGCCTGATCCCACGACTGCTTCGACCACCCGACCCACGGGCGCGCCGGGTGTCACCGCCGTGGAAGGGGGTAGCAGACGGGGATGACGCCGAGCAGCAGAGCCCTCATCGCCGGCGCGGCCGGCGCGTCCGCCCTGAACGCCGTCACCTACCTGGACATGGCGGTCAGGGCCAGACCGGCCAGCAGCGCCGGGGAGGACAGCGCCGCCCGCGTGGCCGACCTGGCCCACGTCGACCTCGGTGACCAGAAGACCAGCGAGAACCGGAAGTCCGGGCTCGGGCCGCTGCTCGGCTACGCCACCTCGGTGGCCGCCGCCGCGGTGTACAGCGCGGCGGGAGGCCGCCGGCTGCCGACCGCGGTGTCGGCACTGGCGTTGACCGGACTGGCGATGATCGCCTCCAACGCCCCGATGACCGCGCTGAAGGTCACCGATCCGCGCGCCTGGTCGGCCGCCGACTGGCTCACCGACCTCTTCCCGCACCTCGCCTACGGCACGGTAACCGCCATCGCTCTGAAGGCGCTGCGATGACCAACGACCGCTGATCGCCCAGCCGAGAGGAAGATGCACCAGGAGGTGGCGATCTGTCCCGGTGCCGTTCCGGACGCGCCGTCACTGCGGGTCGTCGAAGCGCCGGGTGCCACGCACTCCCGCCGCCACGTGCCCAGGTCGCCGAAATGCGCGCCCATGGTCGCTCTCACCGAATTCACCGCTCGACTTCACGTGCTGGCAGCGCGCAGAACGGAGCCGAATTCGCCACTCACCCCGAGCTGCCGCACAGCGGGGTGTCAGCGGCCAGGCCCGTGGGTAGGGTGGTCCGCGGGTCAAGACATGCGCCCAGGGTCTGCCACCGCGCCTCGACGCCGGCGGGAGGACCCGACTGACCGATGGATCATCGGGAGGCGGCATGTCCACC
>NZ_JAEVHJ010000398.1:0-5274 GCF_016802855.1 Micromonospora sp. ATA51
CGGCACCGAGCTGGCCGCACGACCGCTCGGCGGCTCGCCGCGGCTGCCGGCCTGGCCGCCCACCTGGTCGGCGACGACCCCGGGCTGCTGATCCGGCAGGCCCTGCGGGAGGCCAAGCAGCTCGCCGAGACCGGCGAGGTGCTCCGCGCCGACCGCTCGCGGCTGGACCGCCCGGGGGCCGCCGGGTGAGGGCACTGTGCTGGGAGGGCGTCGACGCGCTGGCGGTACGGCAGGTGCCCGACCCGGAGCTGCGCAACGCGCACGACATGATCGTCCGGGTCCGGCGCAGCGCCACCTGCGGCGCGGACCTGCCGCTGCTGGGCGGGCGGATTCCGTTCCTCGCGGCCGGGGACGTGCTCGGCCACGAGTTCCTCGGCGATGTGGTGGAGGTCGGCCCGGAGGTCCGCCGGCACCGGGTCGACGACCGGGTGGTGGTCTGCGCGGCCGTCGCCTGCGGCGCCTGCTGGTTCTGCCGGCAGGGCCTCTTCGCCTGCTGCGACAACGGCAGCAGCACCGGCGCGGCGGCGACCGAGTCCGCCTGGGGCCAGCCGACCGGCGGCTGCTACGGCCGGCCCGCCCCGCTCGGCGGCTTCGCCGGCAGCCACGCCGAGTACGTCCGGGTGCCGTACGCCGACGTGGGCGCGTTCACCGTGCCGGACCCGGTCAGCGACGACCGGGCGGTGTTCGCCTCGGACGCCGCGCCGACCGGCTGGATGGGCGCCGAGCTGGGCGAGGTCGGGCCGGGTGACGTGGTCGCGGTCTGGGGGGCGGGGGCGGTCGGGCAGCTCACCGCCCGGTCCGCCGTGCTGCGCGGCGCGGCCCGGGTGATCGTCATCGACCGGTACGACGACCGGCTGCGCATGGTGGACCGGCACGTCGGCGCGGAGCCGCTCAACTACCGGTACGTGGACGTCCCGGCCGAGCTGCGGGAGCGCAGCGGCGGCCGGGGCCCGGACGTGTGTGTGGAGGCGGTCGGCATGGAATCGGAGCCACCGGGGCTGCTCGGCGGCCGGCTCGGCGGCGGAGCGGACCGGCCGTTGGCGCTGCGCGAGGCGGTGCACGCCTGCCGCAAGGGCGGCACGGTGGTCGTCCTCGGCACCTGGACCGGATTCGTCGACGCGTTTCCGCTCGGCGCGGTGATGAACAAGGGCCTGACCGTCCGTAGCGCCCGGCAGCACGGGCAGCGCTGGATTCCGATGCTGCTGGACCGGATGGCCCGCGACGAGCTGCGCACCGAACACCTGGCCACCCACCGGCTGCCGCTGGAGCGCGGCGCCGACGGTTACGCGCTGTTCCGGGAGCGGGCGGACGGTTGCGTCCGGGCAGTCTTCTCCCCGTGATCCGCGCGCCCGGGGATGGCACACTCGGCGGATGCGCGACGACCGCCCGCACGACCTCGTCCTGTTCGGCGCGACCGGCTTCACCGGCGCGCTCACCGCCGAGTACCTGGCCCGGCACGCCCCCACCGGACTGCGCTGGGCGCTGGCCGGCCGCAACCCGGCCAAGCTGGCCGCGGTGCGGGACCGGCTCGCCGCGATCGACCCCGCCCTGGCCGAACTGCCGCTGCTGACCGCCGACATGACCGACCCGGAGTCGGTGCGCGCGGTCGCCGCGAGCGCCCGGGTGGTGGCCAGCACCGTCGGCCCGTACGTCCACCACGGGGAGCCGCTGGTCGCCGCCTGTGCCGCCGCCGGCACCGACTACCTGGACATCACCGGCGAGCCGGAGTTCGTCGACCTGATGTACGTGCGGCACCACGCCGAGGCGGTGCGCACCGGGGCGCGGCTGGTGCACGCCTGCGGCTTCGACTCGATCCCGCACGACCTCGGCGCCTGGTACACCGTCAAGCAGCTCCCGTCGGACGGGCCGATCACGGTGGACGGCTTCGTCCGGGCCGGCGGCCGGTTCTCCGCCGGGACGTACCACTCGGCGCTGACCGCGTTCTCCCGGACCGGGGAGATGAGCCGGGCCGCCAAGGCGCGCAAGGCGGTCGAGCCGCGCCCGGAGGGCCGCCGGGTGCGGGCGGTGCCCGGGAAGGTGGGCCGGTCCAGGGAGCTGGGCAGGTGGGTGGTGCCGCTGCCGACCATCGACCCGCAGGTGGTCCGCCGGTCGGCCGCGGCCCGCCCGGAGTACGGCCCGGACTTCCGCTACCGGCACTTCGCCGCGGTGAAGCGGCTCCCGACGATCCTGGTCGCCGGGGTCGGGATGGCCGGTCTGGTCGGGCTGGTGAAGCTGCCGCCGACCCGGCGCTGGCTGCTCGGCCGGCTCTCCTCCGGTCAGGGGCCGACTCCCGAGCAGCGGGCGAAGTCCTGGTTCCGGGTGCGTTTCCTGGGCTCCGGTGGCGGCCGGAAGGTGCTCACCGAGGTGGCCGGCGGGGACCCCGGCTACGACGAGACCGCGAAGATGCTCGCCGAGTCGGCCCTCTGCCTGGCCTGCGACGACCTGCCGCCGACCTCCGGGCAGGTGACCCCGGTGACCGCGATGGGCGACGCCCTGCTGGAGCGCCTGGTGAAGGCGGGGATGACGTTCCGCGTGGTCGACGCGGGCCCGACGGCTTGACCCTCGACCGGGTTGAGGGCACAGGATCGGTCGTCGTGGAGAGCGAACTGCGCAGCATCGGCGAACTGGCCCGGGCCAGCGGGCTGACGGTGAGCGCGCTGCGGTTCTACGACCGCTCCGGCGTGCTGGTGCCCGCGCTGGTCGACCCGGTGACCGGCTACCGCTGGTACACCGACGACCAGGTCGCCCCAGCCCGGCTGGTGGCCGGGCTGCGCCGGGTCGGCATGCCGCTGGCCGAGATCGGCGCCGCGCTGCGGCACCGGTCCGAGCCCGCGGTGGTCGGCCGGCTGCTGGACGCGCACCTGCGCCGGCTGGAGGACGGTCTCGCCGACGCCCGCCGTGAGCTCTCCCGGGTCCGTGCCCTGATCGACCCCGAGGAGACCCCGATGACCACCCGTCTCGTGTTGCACCGTGCCGACCTCGCCGCCGCCGTCGACGCGGTCCGCTTCGCCGTCGGCGCCGACCCGGAGCTGCCGGTGCTGGCCGGGGTGCTGCTGGAGGTGGAGCCGGACGGCGTACGGCTGGTCGCCACCGACCGGCACCGGCTGGCCGTGGCCCGGACCGGGTGGAAGATGGACGGGCCGCCGGTGCGGGTGCTCGTCCCGGTCGGCTTCGTCGACGAGGCGCGCGCCCTGCTGGACACCGGCGCCGGGATCACCCCGGAGGCGCACGTCACCGTCGACCGGGAGACCGTCGAGGTCTCCGTCGCCGGCCGCGCCGTGCGGACGGCGCCCCTGCCGTACGACTTCCCGGACTACCGCCGGCTGCTGCACGGCCACCTGACCGGCGCGCCGGCGCATCGGGTGGTGGTGGACGTGGTGGCGCTGCGCGCGGCGGTGGCCGCCGAGGGCGCGCCGGTGCTGGTGAAGGAGCACGACGGGGTACGCGCCGAGGTGACCGTGCTGGGGCTGGACGAGCGGGGCGGGCTGCGGGTGGTCGGTCCGGACGAGGCGGCAGAGGCGGACGCCGTCCGGGTCGGGGTCAACCGGGAGTACCTGCTCGACGCCCTCGACGCCGGCGACCGGGGGCAGCTCCTGCTGGAGCTGGACGGGCCGATCGCCCCGCTGGCCGTGCGCCGCCCGGACGACGTGCACGCCTTCTCCATCCTGATGCCCGTCCGGCTCTGACGGCCGGTCCCGGGTGCGGGACGGCCGGACGGGGCCGCGACGGTAGCATCTGGGGGTCCCACCTGACTGCCTGGACGGAGGCGTACGAGCAGCATGCTCGACATGGAGTTGATCCGGAAGGATCGCGAGGCGGTGGCGACCGCGCTGGCGAAGCGTCTGGATCCCGCCGAGGTCAACCGGGCGCTGGACGAGATCCAGCGACTCGACCAGGAGCGCCGCGCCCTGATCAGCGAGATCGACGCCGAGCGGCAGCGTCGCAAGGCGGAGGCTCGGGCGTACGCGCAGGCGAAGCGGGCCGGCACCACGCCGGAGCCTGCGCCGGAGGCCGAGCGCAAGCAGCTCGCCGAGCTGGAGTCCCAGCTGGACGAGGTGCAGTCCCGGTTGCGGACCGCGATGAGCGAGCTGCCCAACCTGCCCGCCGACGACGTGGTCGCCGGTGGCAAGGAGGCGAACCGGGTCGTCAGGACCTTCGGCGAGCCGCCGGCCATCGAGAAGGTCCGGGACCACGTGGAGCTGTCCCGCGCGCTCGGCCTGGTCGACCACGAGCGGGGCGTCAAGCTCGGCGGTTCGGGCTTCTGGATGTACACCGGCATGGGCGCCCGGCTGGAGTGGGCGCTGGTCAACTGGCTGATCGAGCAGAACATCCAGGCCGGGTACGAGTTCCTGCTCCCGCCGCACCTGCTGCTGGACAGCGCCGGCTTCGCCGCCGGCCAGTTCCCGAAGTTCTACGACGACGTCTACCACCTGGACAAGCAGTCGGCTCCGCGCGGGCAGTTCCTGCTGCCCACCGCGGAGACGGCGATCCTCGGGGCCTTCCAGGACGAGATCCTGGAGACCGCGAAGCTGCCGCTGAAGGCGTTCGCGTACACCCCGTGCTACCGGCGCGAGGCCGCCGGCTCGCACTCCGACGAGCGGGGCACCGTACGCGGCCACCAGTTCAACAAGGTGGAGATCTTCCAGTTCACCCTGCCCGAGCAGGCGGGCGCCGCCCTGGAGGCGATGGTCGCCCACGTGGAGGGCCTGGTCGAGCAGTTGGGGCTGCACCACCAGACCAGCCTGCTCGCGGCCGGCGACGCCAGCGCCGCGATGAAGAAGACCCTCGACGTCGAGGTCTGGATGCCCAGCACCGGCAAGTACAAGGAGGTGTCGTCGATCTCCTGGGGCGGCGACTACCAGGCCCGCCGGGCGGCCATCCGCTACCGGGAGCCGGGCGGCAAGCAGACCCGGTTCGTGCACACGCTGAACGGCTCGGCGCTGGCCACCAGCCGGCTCTTCCCGGCCATCCTGGAGCACTTCCAGCAGCCCGACGGCTCGGTGCTGGTGCCGGAGGTGCTCCGCGGCAAGCTGGGCGCCGACCGGCTCACGCCGATCCGCTGACCGCAGGCGACCCGGGCCGAGGCTGACCGCGACCGTTCCGGGGTCGATTCGACGGGGCCCCGGGGGCGCCGACGACAACATCTCCGCCAACCGATATGCCTGTCAGGCATAAATATGCCTGACAGTCATATCGCTCACGGGGACAGCGCTGTCCGCCTGCGTCGTGGAGCCTGACGCCCTGGCCGATCCGGCGCGGACCGCCGCGCCACCC
>NZ_JAEVHJ010000399.1:0-5272 GCF_016802855.1 Micromonospora sp. ATA51
GTGGCGGCACCCCCCGGCCGGGCTCGTCGCCGCCGCCCCCGGCGACGACGAGGGCGGCACCCGGCGCTGCGCGCTCAGCTCGACGCGGCCAGCAAGGGCTGGCGTGGAGGCGAAGGCCGCGCTGGCCCGCTCCGTCGGGCGGCAGAAGCAGCTCACCGACCAGCTCACCACGATCAATGCCGAGCTGAGCGTCCGCGACACCAAGGTCGGCGAGATCGCCGGGGTCGCGTACCGGACCGGCCGGCTCGGCACCGCGGCGGCGCTGCTCGCCAGCGACAGCCCGGAAGGCTTCATGGACCGCGCCGCCGCGCTGGGCCAGGTCGCCGCCAACGAGGACCGGGCGCTGCACGACCTGATCGAGACCCGGGACCGCGCGACGGCGACCCGGACGGCGCTGAACGCCGAAATCCAGGAACAGCGCAGGCAGGTCGCGGTGATGGCCAAGCGCAAGCAGCAGGCCGAACGCGCGCTGGAGGTGGCGAACGACCGCGCCGCGAGCGGCGGCAGCGGCGGCATCCGGGGCACCTCCACCGCGAACGCCGACCCGGCGCCGCGCAACTCCGACGGCTCCTGGCCGCCCGAGTCGTGCAGCGTCAACGACCCCACCCCGGCCGACGGCTGCATCACCCCGCGCACCCTGCACGCGCTCAAGGAGGCCAAGTCGGCCGGGTTCACCCGGTACGTCTCCTGCTACCGACCCAGCGGCTCGGGTGAGCACCCCAAGGGCCGGGCGTGCGACTTCGCCGCGCAGTCCGACGGCTTCGGCGGGGTCGCCAGCGGTGGCGACCGGACGTACGGCAACAACCTGGCGGCGTACTTCATCCGCAACTCCGACGCGCTGGCCGTGCTCTACGTGATCTGGTTCAAGCAGATCTGGCTGCCGAGCAGCGGCTGGAAGTCGTACAGCGGCGGCAACGGCGACCCGTCCAGCGACCACACCAACCACGTGCACCTGTCCGTCTACTGAGCCCCCGGGGTGACCCGTCGCCGGACGGGTCGCCCCCGGCTACGCCCCCCGACGTACGCCGGATGTCGCCGTCGGCCCCACGACGCGGCCCGGCCGGCGGACCAGCATCGACGGCATGAGCCGACTCTCCCCCGCCGCCCGCAAGGCCCTGCTGACCCTGCACCTGGTCACCGCGCTGGGCTGGCTCGGCGCGGACCTGGTGCTGCTCACCCTCGGCGTCGCCGGCCTGCGTGGCGCCGACCCCGCGGTGGTCTACCCCACCGCGGGGCTCGTCGTCACGTACCTCTTCGCGCCGCTGAGCGTCGTGGTGTGGCTGGTCGGGGTGGCGAGTTCGCTGCTCACCCCGTGGGGGCTGCTGCGCTGGCGCTGGGTGCTGGTCAAGTTCGTGCTCACCACGGTCATGCTCGGCCTGGTCCTGCTGCTGCTGACGCCGACCGTGCGCGGGCTCGGCGAGCTGGGCCCGGCAGTGACCACCCGGGACCGGCTGGACCTGGTGATCCCGCCGGCGGTCTCGACCAGCGTGCTGCTCGTCGCCACCGTGCTCTCCACCTACCAAACCGTGGGGCCGCCGCGGAGCCCCGGCCGGCCGCCGCCGGCCCGTCGCCGCCGGACGCCCGTCCTGAGCGGGCGGCTCAGCTCGTGGCGGACGCGTCCGGGCCGCGGTCCAGCGCCGCGCCGAGCCGGCTGGCCAGCCCGAGGTGGGCCGCCCGGGCCTGCCGGAAGGCGTACCCGAACAGGGGCGCCGGCGCGGTCAGGGTGATCCCGACGTCGATCCGCGTCACGCCGCCCGGCTCGTCCCGCAGCCGGGTGTGGTTGCGCACGGTCGTGGCCGGGCGCTGGCGGGCCACCGTCACCACCTCGTCCTCGGTGGCGATCAGCACGTCGGCCCGGTAGGTGACCGGGAAGCGCAGCGGCCCGACCGCCAGCCGGTCGGTGATCGCGTAACTGGCCAGCGCGCCCGGGCGGGGCGGCAGCCGGCGCACGCCGACGATCAGCGGGTGCAGCTCGCCCTGGCGGGTCAGGTCGCCGAGGAGGGCGAGCGCCTCGGCCCGCGTACAGCGCGCCTGCACGGTGTAGCTGAACGTCTCGCGGCTGAGCACACCGTCCCCCTCGCCGTCGGCGGTTCGCACGATCGTCCCGTACGCCGAGCGGGCTGGCAACGCCCCGGCATGACGCGGGGCTGGCGGGGAATCCGGACCGCCCGGGCGGGACGAGGAGGCGGGGCGCGTGGACGGATACGGCGGATGAGCGGGCACGTGATGGTCTTCGCGCCGACGCCCCGGCTCACGGTGACCGTCGACCAGCCGGCCGACCACCCGGAGCTGCACCTGCACCCCGGCGGGCAGGGGGTCTGGCAGGCCCGGATGATCATGTCGCTCGGGGTGGAGGTGGTGCTCTGCGCCAGCCTCGGCGGCGAGATCGGTCAGGTCCTGGAGCCGCTGCTGGTCAGCGAGGGCGTCGACCTCAAGGTGGTGGTCCGCGACTCGGGCGGCAGCGGCGGGTACGTGCACGACCGGCGGGAGGGCACCCGGCACGAGATCGTCGACGTGCCGGGACACCCGCTCAGCCGGCACGAGCTGGACGAGCTGTACAACCTCGCCCTCGGCGAGGGACTGCGCGCCCCGGTCAGCGTGCTCAGCGGGCCGAACGACCCGAAGCTGGTCCCGGCCGACCTGTACCGGCGGTTCGCCGCCGACCTGGGCGCCAACGGCAGCCGGGTGGTGGTGGACCTGGCCGGCGAGCATCTCACCGCGGTGCTGACGAGCGGGGTGTTCTTCCTCAAGGTCAGCCACGAGGAGCTGATCGCCGACGGGCGGGCCGCCGGCGACGACGAGGAGCAGCTCACCCGGGCGATGTACGACCTGCACGCGACCGGCGCCGAGAATGTCGTGGTGAGCCGCGCCGAGAAGCCGGCGCTGGCCCTGGTCGACGGGGAGGTGTTCGAGGTGGAGATGCCCCGCCTGGAGGCGGCCGACCCGCGCGGCGCGGGCGACTCGATGACCGCCGGGGTGGCCGCCGTGACGGCCCGCGGCGGGGACGTGCATACCGCCATCCGTACCGGCGCCGCCGCCGGCGCGCTCAACGTGACCCGGCACGGGCTCGGCACCGGACGGCTGGACTCGATCACCGGGCTGGTGGAGCGGGTCCGGCTGGTGCCGGCCGGCACCCGGCCGCAGGAGCGGACCACCCCCGACGAGCTGGCCGAGCGGGCGGCCGAACGATGACGCTGCGGGTCCTGGTCACTAACGACGACGGCATCGCGGCGCCCGGCATCGGCTGGCTGGCCCGGGCGGCGGCGGACCGCGGGCTGGACGTGGTGGTCGCCGCGCCGCTGGAGGAGGCGAGCGGCACCAGCGCCGCGATGACCGCGGTGGAGCGGGAGGGGCACGTGGTGGTCCGCCAGCACCCGCTGCCCGAGCTGCCCGACGTGCCGGCGTACGGGGTGGCCGGCTCGCCCGGTTTCATCGCCCTGATCGCCGTGCACGGCGCGTTCGGGCCGCCGCCGACGGTGGTGCTCTCCGGGATCAACCGGGGTGCGAACGCCGGCCGCGCGGTGCTGCACTCGGGCACCGTGGGCGCCGCGTTCACCGCCGCCGCGAACGGCTGCCGGGCGATGGCGGTCTCCCTCGACGTGCTCTCCGCCGGGGAGGCCACCGCGGCCAGCGGCGGCGCCCGGGGTGGCCGCCGCCGCCCGGGTACGCGACGCGGAGCGGCACTGGTCGACCGCCGCCCGGGTCGCCCTCGACCTGCTGCCCCGGCTGCTGGCCGGGCCGGTGGAGAGCGTGCTCAACGTCAACGCCCCCGACCTGCCGCACGGCCGGCTGCGCGGGGTGCGGAAGGGGACCCTGGCCACGTTCGGCCAGGTGCAGATGACGGTCGCCGAGTCGGGACACGGCTTCGTCCGCACCTCGCTGGAGGAGCCCGGGCAGGCCGTCCAGCCCGGCACCGACCTGGCGCTGCTCGCCGACGGGTACGCCTCCGTCACCGCCGTGCGGGCCGTGACGGAGGTGTCCGACGTCGACCTGTCCGGCCTCGGCGCGGCCGAGGACTGAGCCGCGACGGGCCCCGCGCGCGCCAAGCTCAGGCGCCGGGGAGCACCTCGGGGGTCGCGGTGCCGGCGAAGTAGGGCTCGGGGGCGCCGAAGAGGCCGAGCAGGCCGGTGACCCAGAGCTGCCGGTGGACGAACCGGCTCGGCTCGGTAACGACCAGCTTCACACCGCTGACCTCGGCGGTCTGGAAGCCGGCGACCATCGCGCTGATGCCCACCGAGTCGATGAAGGTGACCAACCGCATGTTCAGCTCGATTCGGGACGGACGGCCCTTGGCGAGCACCTCCGCGATCGCCTCGCGGACCTCGTATGCGGTGTCGACGTCGATCTCGCCTCGCGGGGCGATCTGGATGACACCACCCGGCAGCACCGACTTCACGATCGACAGGCTCACGCGAGCACCTCCACTCGCCCATGACGGGCGCCTCATCAGTACGCGGGCCGCGACCGAGAGTATTCCTCCGACGGCCTCGGTCGCCACCCCTCGGGATGAGCAATTCGCGGACCGGGCACACCCGGGCAGCCCGATCCAGACCTTCTGGCTTCTATTTTCCCGACGAGCGGGTTTCTCGTTCTCCAACGATCGACCGGTGCCGGCCGATCCGCCGCACCAGGGTAGCGGCCCCTCGCCCGCCGGGCGCGTACCCCCGGACGTCGGCGCGTTCGGTTGACCCCGCCGCCTAGCATCGGCCGGGAGTGCCCCGAACGGAGAGGATGATCGATGATCAGGAGACTGCTCGGGCTGGCCGGTGTCGGCGCCCTGCTCGCTCTCGTGCTGGCCTGTGGCTTCGGTGGAGCGGGCGACGACGATGACGACGACGATGACGACTTCGCCCGGGGGCCGGTGACCGTGTCGGTCCGCTGAGTGGACCGGCGGATGGTTTGCGCCGACGCCCGGACGGGCACTGGCGGGTAAAAGAACAGTCACGCGCTGGACAGCCGCCGGAGTCCGAAGTGGCCGCCGGGCTTCGGCACCCCGAGGAGGTAAGCATGTTCCGAAGCACCCTGTTGGACCGCCGCAGCAGGCCCGAGCGGATCGCCGACCAGGCGTGGCAGCAACTGGTCTCGACCGTCCGCTCCGCCGGTGACAGCGTCCGGGACACCGCCCGGTCCGCCCGTCGCGGCGGCTCGGGCCTGGCCGACGACGCCACGGACCTGGTCGGCGCTGCCGCCGAGGAGGCCCGCCGCCGGGCCACCCTCGCCTTCGACGCGCTCGCCGGCCGCCGCCCGGCGTTGCCCTGGGCCCTGCTGATCA
>NZ_JAEVHJ010000400.1:0-5204 GCF_016802855.1 Micromonospora sp. ATA51
CGGAGCCGGCCCGGCGGCGGGCCCGGACGGCGAGGAGCGGTAACCGGGCCGAGCGCGGCGGTGCGGGGCTCCTCCGGCGGCGCATATGCTGACCGGTGGAGATCTCGCCTCCGCCGGCCGGCCCACGCCGTGGGGCCTCGGCCGCGGCCGGGCCGCCACGTCGCCGGGTTCCGCCCGGACCCGGTGGTCCCGGTCGCCGAGCCTCGTCCCCGGCCGACCAGGTCGCCGTGGCGGTCCCACCGCTTTCCCGTCTCTACCCCGTCAGGAGCCCGTCCGACATGACCCAGTCCCCCGCCGTGCGCACCGCCGGCGCGTCCGGTCCGGTCCGGATCGGCGAGCGCGCCGCCCGTACCCTCGTCAGCGAGCTCGCCCGGCGCAACGACCCGAAGGCCGCCCTGCTGGTCGGCGCGGCTGCGGAGTCCGCGGTCCTGGCCGCGGCGATCGAGGCGCTGCTCCCCGGCGACCGGCTCACCGTCGTGCCGGCGGAGGGGTCGTCCGCCGCCGCGCTCCGCGAGCACGTGTCGGCCCAGGGCCGTTGGGTCGCCGACCGGGTACGCGTGGTCGACACCCTCGCCGAGGCCGACGCCGCCGAGGTGGTCATCGCCGCCGAGCCGTTCACCGGCACCGCCGACGAGGCCCGGACGGCCGTCGACGGGCTGTCGAAGTACCTGTCCGACGCCGCGGTGCTGAGCGTGGCCGCGCCGCTCTTCCGGACCGAGGGCGCCGGCACCGAACTGGATCGGCAGGGCGTGCTGCACGGCGTCCGCACCGACCTGGTGCTGCGCAACTCCCCGCCGGTCCGGGTGCACCACCTCCGCTTCACGCCGGCCAGCGCCGCGGTGGCCGCCCGGCTGGCGCCGGCGTACCGGCCGTCCAGCGTGCCGCTGACCCGGAGCATGCACATCGACTCGAACGGCGTCGCCGCGGCCGGCATCAGCCTCGGGCTCGCGGCGCTGGCCCGGGTGGCCCGCCCGAAGTCGAAGCTCTGGCTGCTGCCGGCGCTGGCCGCCGCCCCGGTGGCCGCCTTCTTCCGGGACCCGGAGCGGGACGTGCCGGAGGACCCGTCGGCCGTGGTCGCCGCCGCGGACGGTCAGGTCCTCTCGGTGCAGCGGCTGCACGACGAGCGCTTCGGCGAGGGCGAGTGGCTGCGGCTCGCGGTCTTCCTCTCCGTGCTGGACGTGCACGTCAACCGCGCCCCGGTCGCCGGGAAGGTGGTCGACTACTTCGTCGCCGACGGCGGCTTCGTCAACGCGATGAAGCCGGACGCCGAGCACAACGTGGCGGCGTACACGGTGCTGGAGACCGAGCACGGCACGGTGGTGGTCGCGCAGCGTACCGGCCTGATCGCCCGGCGGATCGTGCAGCGGGCCCCGGTCGGCGCCCTGCTGGCCAAGGGCGAGCGCTTCGGGCTGATCCGGTTCGGCTCGCGGACCGACGTCTACCTGCCGGCGGACGCCGCCGAGCCGCTGGTCGGCCCCGGCGACAAGGTGGTCGGCGGCTCGACGGTGATCGCCCGCTGGGTCTGACCGTGGAGACACGAAAAAGGGGCGCCGCGAGTGCGGCGCCCCTTTTCGATGGCTCGGATCAGGCGGTACGGCGCTGGTGCAGCCAGAGCAGCGGGCCGCTGACCAGGTAACCCACCACCACCAGGGCGAAGGTGAGCCGGATGTCGACCAGGGCGCCGACCACCGGGGCCAGCCAGAGCCACGGCGGCAGCTTCACCAGCCGGGCGAGCTTCGCGTACGGGAAGCTGGAGACCATCGCGAAGGCCAGCAGGGCCACCCCGCCGACCAGCACCAGGCCGGAGACCGGCAGCCCGATGGCCACGGTCAGGGCCAGCACGGCCGCCGCCATGGTGGTCGGTACGCCGCAGAAGAACCGGCCGTCCTTCGGCGAGACGTTGAACCGGGCGAGCCGGATCGCGGCGCAGGCCGCGACGAGGGCGCAGGCCACCGCAGCGGCGGCCGCCGACACCGAGCCGGCCAGCGAGGCGTAGACCACCACCGGGGCGGCGAGGCCGAACGAGCACATGTCGGCCAGCGAGTCCATCTGGGCGCCGAACGGGCTGGCCACGCCGAGCTTGCGGGCCAGCGCGCCGTCGAGACCGTCGAACACGACGCAGGCGATCAGGCAGAGCGCCGCGACCCGCACCTCGCCCTGCATGGCCAGGAAGATGGCCAGCATGCCGAGCATCAGGCTGCTCAGGGTGCAGCCGTTGACCACCGCGAACTTCATCCGGCGGGCGGCGGTGCGCTCGCCCGGCAGGAGCGGGATCGACATCGCCGTCGCGTCGTCGTCGACCGCCGACGTGGGGGCGAGCGCCGGGCTGACCGGCATGATGGCCTCGACCTCGGCGCGGTTGAACCGGCCGTAGCGGCGACGCTGCCGGTCGGCGTAGCGGTGGTCCGGAACGACCAGGTCGGCGCCGGGGACGGCGTCGTCCCGTCGGCCCACCCGGACCAGCAGCACCTGGCGGGCGAACGTGCTGCTGCGGCGCAACCGGCCCGCCCAGCGACGCCCTGCGGGGCGCGGACTGTCAGTCGTACGACGCCGGCGCCATGGGGCTCTCGGCACGTTTCCTCCATCACCGGATCGGCTGACCCGCCACCAGGGCGGGCTGTCCGGCTGTCTCGTGCCGGACCTTGCTGGTCCGGCAGCCCGTTTTGCGGAGTACACCATTGCACAAGGGAAAGGGGCTTGGCGATAGCTGCCGGCGGTACTTATAGCTCTCTTAACCGCACGAACCGCTCTCTTGTTCCCAACTCGGGCTCCATCGCCCGTTTCTTCCACCAATCCCAGCTAACGACTGTACCGGAGCGAGCCCAGGGCGCTCGGCGAGCGGGTGCTATCGACCTCGACGTCCGGTTGCCAGCGCGGCCACGTCGGTCAGCCGCAAGCCGTTGACCTGCTCCGGAAGGAACCAGGCGGCCCGGGCGGTGGACCCGCCGGCGAGCTCCGTCACCACCGCCTCGGTCGGGGCGTCCACCAGCACCCGGTAGATCACCCGCACCCCGTGCCAGTCCAGCGGCCGCCCCTCCGGCCCGAGCGCGGCCGGATTGTGCAGGTTGTCGACGGCCAGCAGCTCGACCACCCGGCCGAGCTGGCCGGCCTCCTCGACCAGCTCGCGGAGCAGCCCGGCGGCCGGCTGCTCGCCGTGGTCGGTGCCACCACCGGGCAGGTGCCACTTGCCGGCACCCGGGTACCCCTCGGCGATCATGGTGAGCAGCACCCGCCCCGCCGGGTCGGTGACCAGCCCGTACGCGGCGAAGCGCTGCCGCCGGTCGGTGGGCGCCGGCCCGAACGGCGCCCGGGCGGTCCGCGCGGGCAGCGGGTCGACCGGCAGGCCGAGCAGCTCCGCGGTGAACGGCAGCAGCGGCAGCCCGGCCGCCTCGGCGGGGGTGAACCAGGCCGCCAGGTCGCTGGTCCGGTCGACCTCGTCCCGGAGCGTCCCTGCGGTGGGCGTGACGTCGAAGATGATCCGATCGGTGTGCAGGGCGACCTCGAGGTCGGGGTACCGGGTCACGTCCGCCACGGCGTCCCGGAGCCCGGCCACCGCCACGGTCAGCCCGGTCTCCTCGGCGAACTCCCGCACCACCGCGGCCTCGGGATGCTCGGCGTGGTCGAGCCCACCCCCCGGCAGCTGCCACACCCCCGGAAAGTCCGCGGTGGCCGACCCCCGCACGAGCAGCACCCGCTCCCCGTCCCGGCACACCCCGTACGCCCCGATCCGCCGCCGCTCCTCCATCAGCCCCCCTGCTCCCACTACCCGACCCACCGTTCCCGTCGATCATGAACCTATTGCCCGCCGGCACGGCGTGTCGGGACAACAACTTCATGATCACCGGAAGGGCAGGCGGGTGGGAGCGCAGAGTGGGGTGAGGGTTAGAGGAGTTGGGCGGCCTGGACGGCTTCGGCGGTGACCTCGGTGAGGCGGTCGGTGGGGAGGGCGCCGAGCTCCTCCCGACGGAACCAGCGGGCCTCGCAGGTGGAGCCGCCGACGTCGGCCACGGTGGGCGGGGCGGGCTGGTCGACGACCACCCGGTAGAAGGCGCGCACCCCGTGCCAGTCGATCGGGTAGCCCTCGGGGCCGAGCGAGGCGGCGTCCCGGTGGCTGGCCACGCCGAGCAGCTCGACCAGGCGACCGGTCTGCCCGGTCTCCTCGACCAGCTCCCGGATCAGCGCCGCGCCCGGCTGCTCGCCGTAGTCGGTGCCGCCGCCTGGCAGGTGCCAGCAGCCGGCGCCCGGGTAGCCGTCGGAGACCCGGGTGAGCAGCACCCGCTCCTCCGGGTCGGTGACCACGGCGTACGCGGCGAAGCGCTGCGCCCGGTGCAGTCCGTCCGGGCCGGGCACCGCGTAGAAGGAGGGGAACTCGGGGACCTCCTCGGGCACCACGTCGGCCGAGGAGGCGGGGAGCCCCAGGGTGCGCGCGGTGAACGACCGCAGCGGCAGCCCCCGGGCCTCGTCCAGGGTCACCCAGCGGACCAGGTCGGTCGGGCGGTCCACCCGGTCGGTCAGCGTCCCGCCGCGCACCGAGACCGTGTAGAGCAGGCGGTCGGTGTGCAGGGTGATGCCGCGCTCGGGCAGCGCCCGCATGTCGGCGAGCACGTCGGCCAGCCCGGAGACGGCGACCGAGATGCCGGTCTCCGCCGCGGTCTCGCGGACGACGGTGTGCTTCGGGTCCTCGCCGTGGTCGACCGCCCCGCCGGGCAGCGACCAGCTGCCCGGGGTGCCGGAGCGCTCCGATGCGCGGACCAGCAACACTCGGCCGTCTTGATCAGCACAAACTGCGTATGCCGCGATCCTGCGGAGCGGCTCCAGCAAGGTGGTCACGGGAGGCAATTCTCCCCGCGCCGGGTTACCTCCATCGAAAAGAGTCGGATTCCTGACTCATCGCTGGCGCCTCAGGGATCGATCAGGGTAGGAGTCCGGGCGGTCACCGAGGCCGTCCGCCGGCCGGCGAGCGACCGTGGGGACATGACCTCCACGAGCACCCCTCAGGCCCCGTACAAGCAGCTCCGCCGACCGACCACCGACCGCATGGTGGCCGGCGTGGCCAGCGGCCTCGGCCGCTACCTCGCCGTCGACCCCACCCTCGTCCGGGTGGTCTTCGCCGTCGCCACCCTGCTCACCGGCGGCTTCGCCGCGCTGGCCGTACCCGATCATGTGGTTCCTGATGCCGGAGGAGCCGGCCAGCGCCCCCCGCC
>NZ_JAEVHJ010000401.1:0-5204 GCF_016802855.1 Micromonospora sp. ATA51
CCCCCGCCGACCACCTCCCCCTCGCCCACCACGCCGCCGCCCACCACGACCGCGCCGCCGACGGGCACGCCCACGGCGGGGGCGCCGGCCTGGCAGGCCAACACGGCGTACGCCCTGGGCGCGCGGGTCAGCTACGCCGGCCGGACCTGGCAGTGCCGGCAGGCGCACACCTCGCTCGTCGGCTGGGAACCGCCGAACGTGCCGCCCTCTGGCTCGCCACCTGAGCACCGCGAGAGGGCCGAGCACGCGGGCGGGAGGGACCGTGCTGGTCCCTCCCCGCCGTGTGGGTGATGCGTCGGCACTCGGCTCAGCCGAGACCGCCCTTGATGGCGCCGATCAGCTCGCCGTTGCCGGTGTCACCGGAGAGCTCCCAGAAGAAGGCGCCACCGAGGCCCTGGTTCTTCGCGTAGGTCATCTTGCCGCCGATGGTGGACGGCGTGTCGTAGCCCCACCAGTTGCTGCCGCACTTGGCGTAGGCGGTGCCGCCGACGGTGCCGGTGGCCGGGCAGGTGTTCTTGAGCACCTTGTAGTCCTCGATGCCCTGCTCGTACGTGCCCGGCGCGGGACCGGTGGCGGTGCCACCCGGGGCCGCCTGGCTCACCCCGGTCCAGCCCCGGCCGTAGAAGCCGATGCCGAGCAGCAGCTTGTTCGCCGGTACGCCCTTGGACTTGAGCTTCTGGATCGCGGCGTCGGCGTTGAAGCCCTGCTGCGGGATGCCGGCGTACGAGGTCAGCGGCGAGTGCGGGGCGGTGGGGCCCTGCGGGTTGAAGGCGCCGAAGTAGTCGTACGTCATCGGCATGAGCCAGTTCAGGTTCGGCGCGGCGCCGGCGTAGTCGGTGGCGTCGATCTTGCCGCCGGTGCTGCCGTCGGCGGTGATCGCCGCGGTGACCAGCGCCGACGAGCCGAACCGGCTACGCAGGGCGCTGACCACGTTCTTGAACGCGTTCGGTCCGCTGGCGTCGCACTGCAGGCCGCAGGCGTTCGGGTACTCCCAGTCGACGTCGATGCCGTCGAAGACGTCCGCCCAGCGCGGGTCCTCGACCAGGTTGTAGCAGGAGTCGGCGAACGCGGCCGGGTTCTGCGCGGCCTGGGTGAAACCGGCCGACCAGGTCCAGCCGCCGAAGGACCAGATCACCTTCAGGTGCGGGTACATCTTCTTCAGCTTGCGGAGCTGGTTGAAGCTGCCGCGCAGCGGCTGGTCCCAGGTGTCGGCGACGCCGTCGACACTGTCCGCCGCGGTGTACGCCTTGTCGTAGTCGGCGTAGCTGTCACCGATGCTGCACCGGCCGCCGGAGGTGTTGCCGAAGGCGTACAGGATGTGGGTCAGCTTGGCGGCGGACCCGCTGGTGTGGATGTTCTTGACGTGGTAGTTGCGGGCGTAGACGCCCCACTCGGCGAAGTAGCCGACCACCTTCTTGTCCCCGGTGGGCGGCGGCGCGGTGGGCGAGGTGGTCGGTGAGGTCGTCGGCGACACCGTGGGTGAGGCGGTCGGGGACGCCGTCGGCGAGGGCGGGGTGGTGGGGGTGCCGCCACCCGAGCACGACGTGCCGTTGACGGTGCAGTTCAGCGGCCCGGCGTACGGGCCGGTGCCGTTGTAGCCCCAGCTGAAGCTGGCCCCCGGGGCGAGCGGGCCGGCCCAGCTCTTCTTCACCGCGACGTAGTGGTTGCCGCTGCTGGTGACGTCGGCGTCCCAGAAGCTGCTGATCGTGGTGCCCGAGGGCAGGTCGAATTCGATGCGCCAGGTGTCGACGCTGGCGCTGGTGCCGTTGGTGACGGTCACCTTCCCCTCGTGACCGGTCCCCCAGTCCTGCACCTTGGCGAACGTGGCGGTCACGCTGCCGGCGGCGGCGGCGGTGGCCATCGGCACCGCCGCGACCGCCAGCGCGACCACGGCACCGGCCCAGAGGGACCGGCGGAGCGATCTCTTCATGTGGCGTCTCCCTAAACAGTTAGGAAACTTTCCAGATTGGATGCTGAGACGCTACTCACGCGTCATCACTTCGTCAAGATGTGCATACATCGATTTACTCGGCCGTGGTCGGGCCGGGCCCGGGGGACGCGTAGCCTCGCGGCATGACCGTTTTCGACGTCCAGATCGACGCCCTCACCGGCGGCCCCGCCGACCTCGCGCAGTACCGGGGCCGTGCCCTGCTGGTGGTCAACGTGGCCTCCCGGTGCGGGCTGACCCCCCAGTACGCCGGCCTGCAGGCCCTCGCCGACGAGTACGCCGACCGAGGGCTGACGGTGCTCGGGGTGCCGTGCAACCAGTTCGCCGGTCAGGAACCCGGCACGGCCGACGAGATCGGCGAGTTCTGCCAGGTCAACTACGGCGTGACGTTCCCGCTGACGGAGAAGGTCGACGTCAACGGCCCGGGCCGGCACCCGCTCTACGCCGAGCTGGTGTCCACCCCCGACGCCGAGGGGCACACCGGCGACATCCGGTGGAACTTCGAGAAGTTCCTGGTCGCCCCGGACGGCACGGTGGCGGCCCGGTTCGCCCCGACGGTGACCCCGGACGCTCCCGAGCTGCGCGCCGCCGTCGAGAAGATCCTCCCGGCCTGACGTCGGCGACCGCCGGCCCGTCAGGTGGGCGGCGCTGACGGCGGCCGCGGCCACCGCCTGGACGGCGAGGTCGGAGTCCAGGTAACCGGGCTCGCGTCCGGGACGCCGGCCCGTCCCGGACGGAGCTCCGGTCAGCCGGCCACGCCCCGGAAGACCGGGTAGTAGCCGCCGGCCTGCCCGGCGGCCGTCGGGTGGTAGGAGATGCCGATGTTGGTGTAGTTCAACGCGTGCAGCCACTTCTCGCCGTAGCTGCAGAGCTGGTGGCCGACGAAGCTCGACCGGACGTCGGCGAACTTGAAGCCGGCGGCGAGGGCGGCGCTGCGGGTGATGTCGTCGACCAGGTTGATGCCCTCGTTGATCTTCGCCCGGGAGGTGTCGCTCAGCCCCACGCAGAGGGTGTCGAGCTGGTAGAAGACCGGGTAGCCGACGACCACCACCCGGGCGGAGGGGGCCCGGCTCCTGATTCCGTTGTAGACGGTGGCCAGCAGGCCGGCCAACTGGGCGCGAGCCTTGTCCTCGGCGGCCTGCACGGCGGCCACGCATTCCGTGGTGCCGTAGAGCACGCAGGTGGTCATGATGTTGGCGAAGCCGACGTCGTTGCCGCCGACCGTGACGCTGACCAGCGTGGTGTTCGAGCCGAGGGCGGCGAGCTGGCTGTTGGTCACGTCGGTCGTCCGCGCGCCCGAGCAGGCCACCGAGCGGTACGAAGCCGGCTGGACGTTGGTGTTGTAGAGGGCCGGATAGGCGTTGGTGCTGCGCTGGCAGGAGCCGCTCTCGGCGGTGTAGCTGCCGGCGCCCACGCCGGAGGCGTACGAGTCGCCGAGGGCGACGTACCGGTCGGTGGGGGCGGCCTGGGCCGGGACGGCCAGGGCGAGCGTGGCGCCGAGGGACGTCGCCAGACTGAGGGCGAGGGTGACGAGACGGGATCTCCGCACGTGGCACTCCTGGGGGTGGGAAGTGGTGGTGCGAGATAGATATCAATAGATAGACATGCGGCGGAAGCCCGGAGAATCGCGAGGGGAGCACATAGAGATCAATTGATATAAATCATTGCCGGCCGTATGCTGTGATGTGAAGGATTTCGCCGTCACACCTCTCGGCGGGCTCCCCGGCCCGCCGGGCACTCCCCCTGCCCGACCGTCAGTCCCGCGGCTCGGCCGGCAGTGTCAGCCGCATCGCCGGATCGCGGGTCGGTTGGAAGCCGAGCGACCGGTAGAGGGGCTGTGCGGGCTCGGAGCTGCGCAGGTCGACCGTGCGCACCCCGCGCCGGCGATACCAGTCCAGCAACGCCGTCACGCAGGCCCGGGAGTAGCCGCGCCGGCGGTGAGCCGGGTCGGTGCAGACGTTGAAGACGTACCCGACCCGACCGCTCGGATTGGCCGGACCACCGAGCCGCCGCTCGATCGTGCCGACCGCGCAGGCAGCCAGCGATCCCGGCGCCTCCGGCGCCTCGACCACGAACGCGGCCATCGGCTCGTCCGGATCGCTCAGCCGGTCCCGCAGGGTCTCCCCCGCGGCGTCCTGCCACGGACCCGGCGGCGGTTCCGCCCCGGCGATCGACGCGAGCATCAGCCCACGCAGCCGGACCAGCTCGGCGGCATCGTCCACGGTGGCGCGACGTACCTCGGTCATGACCGCACGGTACCGAGCCCGCCGGGCAGTCGCCGGCACGGTCCACTGTGGTGACGGACAGCGTGTCCGTCGTCCAGAAGGGACGACTTGCGCCCGGGTCCCGTGGCCGGGACCCTGGAGGCCCGGCCACACCGGCTGGACCGCTCCCCGGAGGCGACATGCACCTGCTCCGTACCGCGCCGCGCCGGCTGCTGGCCGGCGCGGGGACCCTGCTGCTCGGCGCCGCGCTCACCGCGCCCGCCACGCCGGCCGTCGCCACCACCCGGCAGGAGACCGTCGGGTACGTGCGCCTCGCGCACCTCTCCCCCGACACCCCGGCCGTGGACGTCTACCTCTCCGCGCCGGGCTCGGCCGAGCCGCGGGTCTTCCCCGGCGTCGGGTACGGAGTGGTGTCGGCGTACCTGCCGCTGCCGGCCGGGCGCTACGCGGTGGCCATGCGCGGGGCGGGCGCCCCGGCGACCAGCCGCCGGTGCTCACCACCGAGGTGGCGGTGCGCCCGGCGCGGCGTACACGGTGGCCGGGGTCGGCCGGCACGCCGACCTGGGGCTGCGGGTGCTCACCGACGACCTGAGCGCCCCCGCCGGCGGCCAGGCCAAGCTGCGGGTGGTGCAGGCCTCGGTACGCGCGCCGGTGCTGGACGTCGCCGCCGCCGACGGGCCGACCATCGCCGACGCGGTCCGCTTCGCCACCACCACGGACTACCGTGAGGTCCAGCCGGGCCGCTGGCGCCTGCGGCTGGACGGCGGCACCGGTCCGAGCACGGACGCCGAGGTCAGCCTCCACGGTGGAGCCGTCTACTCGCTGCTGGTGCTGGACGCGAAGAGCGGCGGCCTCACCACCGAACTGCGGCAGGACGCCCGCGGCGGCACGGTGGTCCCGGCCGGAGGCGTCGACACCGGCGCGGGCGGGCTGGCCGGCCCAACCGTCGGGACGTACGGGATGATCGCCGGCGGTCTGCTCGCGGGCGCCGTGCTGGTCGGGGTGGCGCTGCGTCGCCGGCGCGCCGCGTG
>NZ_JAEVHJ010000402.1:0-5193 GCF_016802855.1 Micromonospora sp. ATA51
GGTGACGACGGCGGTGGCGGCGGCCAGCGCCGCGGCCTCGACGTCGTCTCCAGCGGCAGGTGCACGAGCGGCACCAGGCGCAGCCGGCGGGTCTGCGGCGCCAGCACCTCCGGCACGGTCGAGGCGACCAGCCCGTCGAGCAGCACCAGCGCGCCGTCGGGCAGCCCGGCGAGGACGCCGGCGAGGGCGGCCCGCTCCCCCGCCCCCGGTCGCGGCCAGTCGCCGGGCAGGGGATGCTCCCGGACGGTCCAGCCGGCCGCGGCGAGCCCCTGGCAGACCCGGCGGTCGTAGCCGTTGCCGCCGCTGGGGCTGGCCGGGTCGTCGATGTCGCCCGGCAGCACCACGTGCAGCGTGGTCATCCGCTACAGCGACCGGTCGTAGCTGGCCCAGGCGACGTGCGACTCGTGCAGCGTGACGGTGATGCCGGCCAGGCCCCGCGCGCCGTCGCCGAGCCGGCCGGCGTGCACCCGCTCGGCGAGCCGGTCGGCGACCGTGCGGGCCAGCACCTCCGTGGTGGTGTTCACCCCGGCGAAGTCGGGCTCGTCGTCCAGGTTGCGGTAGGTCAGCTCGCCGAGGACGGCCTTGAGCTGCTCGGTCGCCCGGCCGATGTCGACGACGATCCCGTCGGCGTCGAGGTCGGGGCGGCGGAAGGTGGCGTCGACGACGAAGGTGGCGCCGTGCAGCCGCTGGGCGGGCCCGAAGACGTCGCCGGTGAAGCTGTGGGCGACCATCATGTGGTCACGGACGGTCACGTTGAACACGGATCACTCCCCGTCGTAGGTGATGAGGTGGCAGAGCGCGGGCAGGCGGCCCGTGCCGAGTCGGTCGAGCACGTCGGGCAGTTCGGCGAACCGGGACCGACCGGTGAGCAGCGCGTCGAAGGCCGGATCGGCGAGCAGGTCCAGGGCCAGCGCCAGCCGGTCGCGGTAGCTCCGGTCGGCCCGCCGCGGCGCCACCGTACCCACCTGGCTGCTGTGGATGCGCAGTCGTCCCGAGTGGAACGCCCCACCGAGGCGGAGCGTGACCGGACGGTCGCCGTACCAGCTCAGCTCCAGCACGGTGCCCTCCGGGCGGAGCAGTTCCAGGGACCGTTGCAGGCCGTCGGCGCTGGCGCTGGCGTGCACCACCAGGTCCCGCCCGCCGGCGGCGTCGGCGGGAAGGGCGAAGTCGACCCCGAGCGCGGCGGCCACCGTGGCCCGCGCCGGGTCGGCGTCGACCAGCTCGGTCCGTACCCCGGGGAAGCGGGCCAGCAGGGCGGCGACGCAGCAGCCGACCATGCCGCCGCCGATCACGGTGACCCGGTCGCCGACCAGCGGCGCGGCGTCCCAGAGCGCGTTCACCGCGGTCTCCACCGTGCCGGCCAGCACCGCCCGGGCCGCCGGCACCCCGTCCGGTACGACCACCACCGCCTCGGCCGGCACGACGTACGCGGTCTGGTGCGGGTACAGGCAGAAGACGGTCCGCCCGCGCAACGCCTCGGGCCCCTCCTCGACGACGCCCACGTTGAGGTAGCCGTACTTGACCGGGGCCGGGAAGTCGCCCTCCTGGAACGGGGCGCGCATGGTGGCGTACTGGTCGGCGGGGACCCGGCCGGCGAAGACCAGGGTCTCGGTGCCCCGGCTGACGCCCGAGTAACGGGTGCGGACCAGCACTTCGTCGGAGCCGGGGGCGGGGAGGGTCAGCGACCGGATCTCGCCCTCGCCGGGGACGCGGAGCCAGAAGGCGCGGGCGTCGCGGGTCACGAAATTCCCTCTTTTCCGCATCCGGACCGAACCGGACGGCCGTATTACCCGTGTTGACTGGCAGGGTTGTCGATCATAGACACGGAGGCAGGGTGTCCACGGTTCGAAATGGGCCGCTACTCGGGCTGATCGCCCAGTTCGTCCTGCTGGCCGGGCTGGCCGGCACGGTCGGGCTCGGCGCGCCCGGCTGGCTGGCCGGCCTCGCGTACGGCGCGGCCCTGTGCGGTCTGTTACGGCGCGGCCTGCGGGCGGCCGGGAGGGACGCGCTCGGCCCGGCGGACCGGGTGACCCTGACCCGGGCGGTCCTCGTCGGCGGCGTGCTGGCCCTGACGGTCGACGGCTGGGGGCGGCCGGCGCCGGTGGCGGTGCTGGTCCCGCTCACCGCCGTGGCGCTGGCCCTCGACGCGGTCGACGGTCGGGTGGCCCGACGCACCGGGACCGCGAGCGACCTGGGCGCGCGGTTCGACATGGAGGTCGACGCGTTCCTGATCCTGGTGCTCAGCGTCCACCTGGCGCCGGCCGTCGGCGGCTGGGTGCTGGCCGCCGGCGGGATGCGGTACGCCTTCGTCGCCGCGGGCTGGCTGCTGCCCTGGATGCGCGGCACCCTGCCGCCGCGGTACTGGCGCAAGGTCGTCGCGGCCGCGCAGGGCGTCGTGCTGGCCGTCGCGGCCGCCGCCGCGCTGCCGCCGCCGGCGACGACCGTGCTGGTGGCGGGCGCGCTGGCGATCCTGGTCGAGTCGTTCGGCCACGACGTCGCCTGGCTGTGGCGGCACCGCCCCGTCACCGTCCCCGTCCCGCAGGCGACCCTCCCGCAGGTCACCGTCCGACCCCGCGACCGTTCCGCACGTCGCCGTCCGGCACGCGAGCGTCCCGCACATCGCCGTCCGGCACGTCACCGTGCCGCGCGCGATGCGGGTCACCGTCACCCGCGCCAGCCACGTCGCCGCCTCCGGCGAGCCGGCCACGGGCCGGTGGACGGCCCACCAGCCGGTCTGAGCCGGCACGACCGCCGCCACCCCGGGCAGGCAGGGAAGGACCGAGGAGTTGTCACTCATCACGCGCTTCCGTCGACCGGCGGTGGAACCGCCGGACGACGATGCCGCCCCCTCGACGGTGGTCACGCCCCGGGGCCGCCGCATCCTGGCCGGAGTCGTCACCGGGCTCGCGGCGGTGCTGGTGCTGGCCGCGCTCGTGGCGCCGGACCAGCTGAGCCGGCTCCGCCCCGGCGCGTTCCTGCGGATTCCGGTGGAGGGGCTGGTCGCCGTCGCGCTGCTGCTCGTCCTGCCGGCCCGGGTACGCCGTCCGGTGGCCGTGGCGCTCGGTCTGACGCTCGGCCTGTTGACCGTCCTCAAGCTCCTCGACATGGGCTTCTTCGTGGCCCGGGACCGGCCGTTCGACGTACTGCTCGACTGGGGGCTCTTCGACGACGGCTTCGGCTTCCTCACCGACTCGGTCGGCCGGGGCGGCGCGGTCGCCGCCGCGGCCGGCGTGCTGCTCCTCGCCGGCGCGCTGTTCGTGCTGCTCACCCTGTCGGTGCTGCGGTTGACCCGGCTGGTGGTCCGACACCGCACCGCCACGGTCCGCGCCGTCGCGGCACTGGCCGTGCTCTGGCTGGCCTGCGCCGTGTTCGGGGTGCGGGTCTCCCCCGGCGTGCCGGTGGCGGACCGGGAGGCGACCACCCTGGTCGCGCGCACGCCGGTCAGGTGCGGGCCGGGCTGCGGGACCGCGAGGCGTTCGCCGGCGAGGCCGCCGCCGACGCCTTCCGGGACGTCCCCGGCGACCGGCTGCTGACCGGGCTGCGCGGCAAGGACGTGCTGGTGACGTTCGTGGAGAGCTACGGCCGGGACGCGGTCGAGGACCCGGAGTTCGCGCCGCACGTCGACGCGGTGCTCGACGCCGGCTACCGTCGGCTGCGGGCGGCCGGGTACGACGCGCGCAGCGGCTTCCTCACCTCCCCGACGTTCGGCGGCGGCAGTTGGCTGGCGCACAGCACCCTGCTGTCCGGGCTCTGGATCGACAACGACCAGCGCCACCGGGACCTGCTGGCCGGGGACCGGCTGACCCTGAACGGCGCGTTCCACCGGGCCGGCTGGCAGACGGTGGGGGTGATGCCGGCGGCCACCCAGCCCTGGCCGGAGGGGAAGTTCTTCGGCTACGACCGCTACTACGACGCCGAGAAGCTGGGCTACCGCGGCCCGAAGTTCAGCTACGCTCCGATGCCCGACCAGTACACCCTGGCCACCTTCCAGCGGCTGGAGCGGGCGAAGCCGCACGCCCCGCTGATGGCGGAGATCCCGCTGGTCTCCAGCCACTCGCCCTGGTCGGTCATCCCGAAGCCGGTCGGCTGGGACGCGGTCGGCGACGGCTCCATCTTCCACCAGGCGTCCACCAGCAGCGGCGGCAGCCGGGACGTGGTGCAGCGGGACGCCACCCAGATCCGCGCCGACTACCGGCACTCGATCGAGTACACGCTGGACACCCTGGTCTCCTACGTGCTGGCGTACGGCGGGGACGACCTGGTGCTGGTCTTCCTCGGCGACCACCAGCCGGCGACGGCGATCACCGGTGAGGGCGCCAGCCGGGACGTGCCGATCACCGTGGTGGCGCACGACCCGAAGGTGTTCGACCGGATCGCCGGTTGGGGCTGGCAGGACGGGCTGCGCCCGGGGCCGCAGGCCCCGGTGTGGCGGATGGACACCTTCCGGGACCGCTTCCTCACCGCCTTCGGTCCGCAGCCCGGCCGGTGACCGCTCCGGCGCCGCTCACGCCGGGTAGGCGTGGGTCTCGGCGGCCTTGACCGCCGCCCAGACCCGCTGGCCGGGGGCGAGCCGCAGGTGGGCCGCCGCGGCCGGGGTGACGTCCGCCGCGACGGTGATCGGGCCGTCGAGCTGGACCCGAAGGTTGTCGCCGTGCCGCTGCACCCCGGTGACGGTGGCCGGCCACACGTTGCGCGGGCTGCCGTCGGGCCGGGCCGGGTGCAGGGCGACGGCGGCGGGCGGGAAGGCGACGAAGGCGTCCCCGACGACCCGGTCCGCCGCGGTGAGGGTCAGCTCGCCGACCCGCACGGTGTGCCCGTCGGCGCGACCGCGGTGCAGGTTGAGCCCGACCAGCCGCGCCACGTAGTCGGTGCGCGGCCGGGCCGTGACGCTGGCCGCGTCCCCCTCCTGGACCACCCGCCCGTGCTCGACGATGAGCAGCCGGTCGGCGAGCACGAAGGCGTCCAGCGGGTCGTGGGTGACCAGCAGCGTCGCGCCGGAGTGGCCACCGAGGTGCCGCTGGAGCTCGGCCCGGGTGTCCAGCCGGGTGCCCGCGTCCAGGGCGGCGAGCGGCTCGTCGAGCAGCAGCAGAGTGGGGAGGCGGAGGAGAGTGCTCCGCCGGTCATGACCTTCGGTGCTCCCACGGCCGGTGAGATCCTTGCCGAGCGGTACGAGCTGGTCGAGCACATCAACAA
>NZ_JAEVHJ010000403.1:0-5171 GCF_016802855.1 Micromonospora sp. ATA51
CGTCCAGCTGCGGGGCGGGCGCCGGCGCGAGCAGCTCGGCGGGGATCCGGACCTGGGCGACGAGGCCGCCCTCGCCGCCCTCCAGCCGGATCTGGATGCCGGCAGCCCGGTCACCGGCACCGCGGCTGGGGTGGCCGGCCGGATGGCCGCGCCGATCGGGGTGGTCAGCATCCGGGGCGACGCCGGGGCGTCCAGCTGCGGGGCGGGCGCCGGCGCGAGCAGCTCGGCGGGGATCCGGACCTGGGCGACGAGGCCGCCCTCGCCGCCCTCCAGCCGGATCTGGATGCGGTGCCGCGCCCCCAGGTGGCTGACCACGAACAGGCCCATCCGCTCGGAGGCCGCGACGTCGGCCGCCGGCGGCTCGGCCAGCAGCGCGTTCGCCTCCGCGCGCCCGCTCGGGCTCATGCCGAGCCCCTGGTCGGCGATCTCCACCAGCGCCCCGAGGCCCTCGGCCCGAGCGGTGACCCGGACGATGGTGTCCGGGCGGGAGAACGCGGTCGCGTTCTCCAGCAGCTCGGCGAAGAGGTGCACCAGGTCGCCGACGGCGTGCCCGACCACGTGCAGGTCGGGGCTCGAGTCGTGGCGGACCCGCTGGTACTGCTCGATCTCGGCGCTGGCGGCCAGCAGCACGGCCGCCAGGCCGACCGGCCGGGTCCACCGCCGGGTGGACTCGGTGCCGGCCAGCACCAGCAGGCTCTCGTCGTTACGGCGCATGCGAGCGGCCAGGTGGTCCAGCTTGAACAGGTTCTCCAGCTGCTCCGGGTCGCTCTCCTCGCGTTCCAGGTCGTCGAGGAGTTCGAGCTGCCGCTCGACCAGCACCTGGCTGCGCCGGGCGAGGTTGACGAACATGGCGTTGACGTTGCGGCGCATCAGCGCCTGCTCGACGGCGACGCTGACCGCGCTGCGGTGCACCGCCACGAACGCCTCGGCCAGTTCGCCGATCTCGTCCAGCGAACGGACCACCGCCGGCGGCACGTCGATCCCGGTCACCGGGCTGTCCACGGCGCGCAGCCGGTCCAGGGCGTCGGGGAGTTCCACCTGCGCGATCCGCAGCGCCTGGCTGCGCAGCAGCCGCATGGACCGGGCGATGGAGCGACCGATCAGCAGCGAGATCAGCACGGCGACCAGCAGCACCGCGCCGATGCCGCCGACGACCAGCAGGGTGTCCCGCAGCTGCCCCGAGCTGGCCGCGTCGGCCCGGCGTACGGCGTCGTTGAGGACCTCGTTCTCGAGCCGGTGCAGCAGGTCCTGGCGCCGCTCGCTGACTATCCACCAGGCCGGCGCGAGCAGCACCGCCGGTTCGGCGGCCGTGCCGGGCAGGGTCGTCTCCTCCAGCTTGGTGGCCGCCACGAACCCCGGGTCCTCGGAGGTCTGGTCGTATCGGCGAACCTGGTCCGCGGTCGCGACGACCCGGAACGCGCCCAGGGCGGTGAGCTGCTGGGTCCGCAGGTCGGCCAGGGCCACCTGGTCGTCGGCCGCGTACCGGCGGCGCGGGCGGCCGCGTAGAGCTCGGCGCGGATCCGCGAGGAGAGCTCCTTGACCCGGGAGAGCTGGACGTAGCGCAGCACCGCGTCGGTGAGCGCCCGCTGGTCGTCACCGGGCGAGGGCTGGGCCAGCAGGGCGAGCAGCGCGCCGATCGCCCGGTGGTAGTTGCTCAGGATGGTGTCGCTGCTGAGCACCGCCGGCGGCACCGCGGCCCGAATGTAGATGACCTGGTCGTACGCCTCGAGAACCTCGGAGTAGCCGACCCGCCAGGCGGCGTCGCGTCGGCGAGCGGCTCGGCCGCGCCGCGCAGGTCGGCCAGGGCCTGATCGGAGGCGGTCTGCAGCGGCTTCAGCGCGGCGATCGCCGCGTCCCGCTCGGCGCCCCCGGCGGACTCGTGCAGCGCGGCCAGCTCGCCCGCGGTCCGGTCCCGCTCCCGCTGGAGTCGGTCCACCGCCTCGGTGATCTGCCGGCCGATGCCGACCTGCTGGGCGAAGTCGCTCAGCGTGGTGGTCTGCCCGACCAGGCCGCGGGTCTGCACGCCGGCCAGCACCAGGAAGGCCACCGTGGGGATGACCAGCACGGTGGCGAGCTTGGTCCCCATCCGCCAGTCCCGCAGCCGCAGGGCCGAACGGCGGCGGTGCGGCACGACCCGCACGTCGAACCGACTCCGGCGGTGGTTCGAGACCGCGCCCCGATCGGGGTCGGGACCTGCACCCACACATGCCTCCTCGGTCCCTCGCCTCCGCCACCTCGGGGAGCGCAGTCCATCCAACCAGGCCGGCGTGCGGTGTCAACGGCCTGACCGGCCGGTGAACGAGGACGGTCAGCCCGGCCGGGCACCGGCTACGGTGTTCGGCGCGTCCACCTAGTCCGTCCGGCCGATGCCGCCGATCCGTCCCCCGTCGGCGACCCGGCCCAGCGCCACCAACGCCGCCCCGGTCGCCCCGATCTCCGGATGTCGTTGGTGCCGGACCGGTCGTGGGGCCAGCGCGGCGACGAAGGCCTGCCGCCACCACGCCGAGGCGGCCATCGCTCCCCCGCCGAGCACCACCTCGGCCGGCTTCACCACGCCGGACTCCAGCACCGTCAGGTCCTCGGCGACCAGCCGGCACAGGCCCCTCATCAACTCGGCGAGCAGGTCGACGGCGGTGGTGCCGAAGCTGAGCCCGCGCAGCTCACCGGAGCCCGCCGGGGCCAAGCCCGGCGGGCGGTCACCGCCGAAGCGGGGATTGGCCATCACCCGGCCGTCCGCCGGCACCCGGAACAGCGCAGCCTCCAACTCGGCGCCGCTGGGCAGCCGCAGCTCCCGCTGGGCCCAGGCGAAGATGTTCCCGCCGCTGGAGTACGCCGTCCCGGTCACCACGTGCTCGTGGTCCACCCGGTAGCGCCACAGCTGATTCGACAGCGGCGGCAGGTCCACTCCGGCCGGCACCCGCTGGATGAGGCGTACCGCGGCCGACGTGCCGACGGTGACCGCGGCCCGGGACGGGTCGACGCAGCCAGAGCCCACATTGGACGCCGCGCCGTCGCCCACCGGCGCGGTCCACCGCGCTCCGGCCAGCTGCGGCCAGCGCCGGGCGTACTCCGGCCGCAGCCGGCCGCGCCATTCCATCGGGGCCAACCGGGGCAGCTCGCCGGGGCGTACGCCGGCCAGGTCGCACGCCTCCGGGTCCCAGCCCAGCCGGCGCAGGTCGACCAGCCCGGTCCCGGAGGCCATCGAGATGGAGACCGGCGCCTCGGTGAGCAGCACCCCGAGGACGTACTCGGCCAGGCCGGCGAAGCGGGCGACCGGGGTGCCCGCGCGCTCCCGCAGCCAGGGCAGCCGGACCGACCAGAAGCAGCGGTGCCACCAGGTGCCGGTGCGCTGGTGGAAGGCATCCGGGTCGCCGGACCGGCCGCGCCCGCGGGCGGCTCCGGCCGGGTGTCCAGCCAGGTCAGCACCGGCCCGATCGGCTCGCCGTCGGCGTCCAGCGGGACCACCGAGTGCCACTGCGCCGAGGCCGTCACCAACTCGATGTCGCGCAGGTGGCCGGCGTCGGCCAGCTCGTCCAGGCACTCCAGCAGGCAGGCGAGGTACCGCCGGCCGTCCAGCGTGCCGCTGCCGTCCTCGCCGGTGACCACGTGCACCTTCCGCCGCGCCAGCGCGCCGGGCCGCGGGATGGCGTCCGCGTCCAGCACGAGTGCCCGCACGGAGGAGGTGCCCAGGTCGAGAGCGAGAATGTCCATCGCCGGTCAACCTACCCGGCAGGGCGGCCGGCGAAGCCAAGATCCCGACTCGGCCGGGACGCGGCGATCAGGTTCCCGGGGCCCGACGGGTCGCGTACAGTGATCGCCATGCCCGCGCACCTGTCCTGCTGGTGGCCCGCCGACCCGGCGGCCCACCCCCGCGCGTAGCTTTCCCACGCGGCCGCCCGACGAGGCGGCCGCCGGTCTCTCCCCGGCATCCCGGGCCGCCCCGCCGGCGGCTCCCGGCCCGAGGAGACCTCGATGACCCGCCCGCACGACCTGCTCGCCGCCGTCGCCGACGGCGTCGACCCCGGCCCGTTCGCCCTCGTCCGCCGCGAGGGCGCCGACCACCTCGAGCTGTTCACCGGCACCGTACGCACGGCCGACCGGCTCGCCGACATCCCGCTGCCGGACGGCCGCCCGGCCCACGCACGCTGGCCCTGGTCCCGTACCGGCAGATCGGCGAGCGCGGCTTCGCCTGCATCGACGACGGGGTGCCACTGGAATGCCTGGAGATCGCCGAACACCATCGGATCGGACTGGCCGAGGCGCTCGACGTCCTGCCCGACGGCCCGGTACGCAGCACCGGCGCGGGCTTCGACATCGCCGACGACGAGTACGCCGCGACGGTCGGCCGGGTGCTCGCCGACGAGATCGGCCGGGGCGAGGGCGCGAACTTCGTCATCCACCGGACCATGCGGGCCACCGTGCAGGGGCCGACGCTGGTGGCGGCGCTGGCCGCGCTGCGCCGGCTGCTGCTGCGCGAGCGCGGCGCGTACTGGACGTTCGTGGTGCACACCGGCAACCGGACCCTGGTCGGGGCCAGCCCCGAACGGCACGTCAGCGTCGACGACGGCCTGGTGATGATGAACCCGATCAGCGGCACGTTCCGGCACACCGGCGCGGCGGCGGACCGCGACGCCCTGCTGCGCTTCCTCCACGACCCGAAGGAGGTCGAGGAGCTGTACATGGTGCTCGACGAGGAGCTGAAGATGATGGCCACGGTCGCCGAGCACGGCGGTCAGGTGGTCGGGCCGTACCTGAAGGAGATGGCGCACCTCACGCACACCGAGTACCTGCTCGCGGGGCGCGGTTCGCGGGACGTCCGGGAGGTGCTGCGGGAGACGATGTTCGCCCCGACGGTCACCGGCAGCCCGATGGAGAACGCCTGCCGGGTGATCGCCCGGCACGAGCGGGCGGGCCGCCGCTACTACGCGGGCGTCCTCGCGCTGCTCGGCCGGGACGACGCCGGCCGGCAGACCCTGGACGCGCCGATCCTCGATCCGGACCGCGGAGCTCTCCCCCGCGGGCGAGCTGCGGGTGCCGGTCGGGGCGACCCTGGTGCGGCACTCCACCGCGGCGGGCGAGGTGGCGGAGACGCACGCGAAGGCGGCCGGGGTGCTGGCGGCGCTCGGCCTCGGCCGGACGCGCCGGAGGCCGGCCCCCGCCCGGCGGCCCGG
>NZ_JAEVHJ010000404.1:0-5159 GCF_016802855.1 Micromonospora sp. ATA51
AGCGTCGCCGCGAGGTACGCCAGCGCGGTGCCCGCCGCGCCCGCGGCCACCGCGCGCTGGGCGTCGACCGCGTACGCGGAGAAGGTGGTGAAGCCGCCGAGCACCCCGACGCCGAGGAACGGCCGGACCAGCGGGTGGGCCGGTCGGGCCCTGAGCACCGCCATCAGCGCGCCGATCAGCAGGCAGCCGGTGACGTTGATGCCGAAGGTGGCCCACGGGAAGCCGGTCGGCGGGTGCGGGAACGCGGCCTGGATGCCGGCCCGGGCCAGCGCCCCGAGCACGCCGCCGGCGGCGATGGCCCCGAGCACCGTCGCGGGGTGGGCGGTCAGCTCCGCCCGGTCGGCGGGTACGTGCAGGTCGACGTCGGGGTCGACGCGGAACTCGGGTGGTGTCACGGTGCCTCCCCACCAGGACGGGCATCACTGGCAGGGACCGTTGGCGAGCGTGTCGCGGTTCTCCCGGCGTGGCCCGGGACGGCGGGCCC
The DNA here is from genome assembly GCF_016802855.1 of Micromonospora sp. ATA51. Taxonomy (NCBI): domain Bacteria; kingdom Bacillati; phylum Actinomycetota; class Actinomycetes; order Micromonosporales; family Micromonosporaceae; genus Micromonospora; species Micromonospora sp. ATA51. The sequence continues at coordinate 485 of NZ_JAEVHJ010000404.1, forward strand.
CACCGCCGGTCTCCGGCCGAGCATAACCCCGCGCGTACGCGGCCGGCCGTGCCCACCGGCGGGCAGTGTGCCGACGAGCGATATGACTGTCAGGCATATTTATGACTGGCAGTCATATCGCTCACCCGACGTGTCAAGCCGCGGCGTCGGTCACGGTGCGTGAATGCCCGCAGGCCGCAGTCCGCCGGGTCAGGCCGCGGCGTCGACCAGGTCGGCGGGGGCGGCGGCGCGGGCGGGCTCGTGCCGGGCGAGCCGCTCGGCGACCAGCAGCACGACCAGCCCGAGCAGGGTGAGGGCGGCACCGGCCCAGATGGGCGCGGTGTAGCCCAGCCCCGCGCTGATGGTGACCCCGCCGATCCAGGCGCCCAGGGCGTTGCCGACGTTGAAGGCGGCGATGTTCGCGCCGGAGGCGAGGGTGGGGGCCTGGTGGGCGTACTTCATGATCCGCATCTGCAGCGGCGGCACGGTGGCGAAACCGAACGCGCCCAACAGCAGCAGGGCGGCGACGGTCAGCACCGGGCTGGTGGCGGTCAGCGCGAAGCCGACCAGCACCACGGTGAGCACCGCCAGCACGATGACCGGGGTGCGGGACAGTGACACGTCCGCCGCCCGCCCACCGGCCAGGTTGCCCGCGAAGAGCCCCACCCCGAACAGCACCAGCAGCCACGGCACCGTCGCGGTGGCGAAGCCGCTCACCTCGGTCAGGGTGTACGCGATGTAGGTGAAGGCGCCGAACATGCCGCCGAAGCCGAGGATGGTGATCACCAGCGAGAACCACACCTGCCGGTGGGTGAAGGCGCGCAGCTCGCCGCGGAGCCCGCCGGCGGGCGCGGCGTCGGTGGCCGGTCCGCGACCGGGCACCAGCAGGGCCAGCCCGATCAGCGCCACCACACCGACGCCGGTGATCGCCCAGAAGGTGGCCCGCCAGCCGAGGTGCTGGCCGAGGAACGTGCCGAACGGCACGCCGAGCACGTTCGCGGTGGTCAGGCCGGCGAACATCAGCGCGATCGCCCCGGCCCGCCGGGCCGGTGCGACCAGGCCGGCGGCCACCACCGCGCCGATGCCGAAGAACGCGCCGTGGCAGAGGGCGGCGACGATCCGGCCGGCCAGCATCGTGGCGTAGTCGCCGGCCAGGGCGGAGACCAGGTTGCCGGCGATGAAGAGCACCATCAGGCCGAGCAGGACGTTCTTGCGCCGCAGCCGGGTGACCGCGGCGGTGAGGGCGACCCCGCCGACGGCCACGCTGAGCGCGTAGCCGGAGATCAACCAGCCGGCGACCGACTCGGTGACCGCGAAGTCCGCCGCGACCTGGGGGAGCAGCCCCATGATCACGAACTCGGTCAGCCCGATGCCGAACGCCCCGATCGCGAGGGCGATCAGGCCGCCGGGCAGGGCGGAGGTGCGCTGAGACATGACGTCCCCATCCGTGTGTCGGAATTCGTGCCCAAGAAGACAAGCAGCGCGTGCAACTACCCGCGCTGGCAACGAAATAGTTGCACGCGCCTGATATCGGCGCAAGCGTGCTAGCCTGAGAGGCGTCCACGTCACACCGGAGGAGGCGTCATGGGGATCGGCGACGACGCGGTCGAGATCCGCGCCCAGGGCTGGCGTACCCTCGCCGCCCTGCACGGCCTGATCGAGACGGCGTTGGAGCGCGCCCTCCAGGCCGAGCACGACCTCTCCGTCGTGGAGTACACGGTGCTGGACGCCCTGTCCCGCCAGGACGGCTGGCACATGCGGATGCGGCAGCTGGCCCGGGCCGCGGCGCTCTCCGGCAGCGCCACCACCCGCCTCGTCACCCGACTCGAGGACCGCGGCCTGCTGACCCGGATCCTCTGCGAGGACGACCGGCGCGGCATCTACACCGAACTGACCCCGACCGGCTCCGAGCTGCTCGCCCGGGCCCGGCCCACCCACGACCGGGTGCTGGCGGACGCCCTGGCCGAGGGGGAGCGGACCCCCGAGCTGGCGCCGCTGGTGGACGCGCTGCACCGGCTGCCCGCCGCCCGCTGACCCGCGTCGCTCCCGGGCCGGTGCGCGCCACCTGACCTGGCACCACGAGCCGGTACGGGCGTACGGTACCCAGCATCGCCCGGCGCCCGAGCGGCGTCGGGACACCGTCGCGCAGGAGGCAACCGTGCAGGACCGCACCCCTCGTCCGGAGGAGCTGGAGCCCGTGGAACGGGCCGGCGTCGACGAGCTGCGGGCGCTGCAACTGGACCGGCTGCGCCGGTCGCTGCGGCACGCGTACGACCACGTGCCGCACTACCGCCGGGCCTTCGAGGCGGCGGGCGTCCACCCCGACGACTGCCGGCAGCTGGCCGACCTGGCCCGCTTCCCGTTCACCGGCAAGGCCGACCTGCGGGAGAACTACCCGTTCGGCATGTTCGCCGTGCCCCGGGAGCAGATCGCCCGGCTGCACGCCTCGTCCGGCACCACCGGCCGGCCCACCGTCGTCGGGTACACGAAGGATGACCTCGCCACCTGGGCCCGGCTGATGGCCCGGTCCATCCGGGCCGCCGGCGGCCGGCCCGGCGACCGGGTGCACGTGGCGTACGGCTACGGCCTGTTCACCGGCGGGCTCGGCGCCCACTACGGCGCCGAGGAGTTGGGCTGCACAGTCATCCCGGTCTCCGGCGGCATGACCGAGCGCCAGGTCATGCTGATCCGCGACTTCGAGCCGGACGTCATCATGGTCACCCCCAGCTACATGCTGGCCATCGTGGACGAGATGGAACGGCAGGGCGTCGACCCGAAGTCCACCTCGCTGCGGGTCGGCGTCTTCGGCGCCGAGCCGTGGACCGAGGACATGCGCCGCGAGATGGAGCAGCGGCTCGACATGCACGCGGTGGACATCTACGGGCTCTCCGAGGTGATGGGTCCCGGGGTGGCGGTCGAGTGCGTGGAGACCAAGGACGGCCTGCACCTGTGGGAGGACCACTTCTACCCGGAGATCATCGACCCGGTCACCGGCGCGGTGCTGCCCGACGGCGAGCAGGGCGAGCTGGTGCTCACCTCGCTGACCAGGGAGGCCATGCCGGTGGTCCGCTACCGCACCCGGGACCTCACCCGGCTGCTGCCCGGCACGGCCCGCACGATGCGCCGGATCGAGAAGATCACCGGGCGGACCGACGACATGATGATCGTGCGCGGGGTGAACGTCTTCCCCACCCAGATCGAGGAGCTGATCCTGCGTACCCCGGCGCTGTCGCCGCACTTCCAGTGCGTGCTGGACCGGCAGGGCCGGATGGACACGCTCACCGTCAAGGTGGAGCGCCGGGCCGGGGTGGCCGCCGACGAGGCCGCCCGGGCCGGGGCGGCGCTGGTGGAGCAGGTCAAGAACACCATCGGGGTCAGCGTCGCGGTGCAGGTGATCGAGCCGGACGGGGTGGAACGGTCGATGGGCAAGATGCGCCGGATCGTGGACCAGCGGCGGGGGCGCTGACGTGGGGGAGCGGGGCGACCGTACGGCGGCGCACGAGATGTTCGACGCCGACGTGGCCTCCAAGGGGCTCGGCATCGAGCTGGTCTCCGCCGCCGACGGCGCGGCCGTGGCCCGGATGCGGGTCACCGCGGCCATGCTCAACGGCCACGCCATCGGCCACGGCGGCTTCGTCTTCCTGCTCGCCGACACCGCGTTCGCGCTGGCCTGCAACAGCCACGGGCCGGTGACCGTCGCCGCCGGCGGCGAGATCAGCTTCCTCCGCCCGGTTCGCGAGGGCGACCTGCTGGAGGCCCGGGCCACCGAACGCACCCGGTACGGCCGCAGCGGCATCTACGACGTGACGGTCTGGCGGGACGACGAGGTGGTCGCCGAGTTCCGCGGCCGCAGCCGGACCCTGGCGGCCCGCGCCGAGCCGGGCTGAGCGGCCGGATCGTCGCCCGCCACCCGGCCCGGCGGCGCCGCGCCGTCGGAGAGCTGCGGCACGATGGCCGGATGGGACAGATCCTGCTCTTGCATTCCGTGTACGGGCTGCGCCCCGCGGTGCTCGCCGCCGCCGACCGGTTGCGTGCCGCCGGGCACCAGGTGGTCACCCCCGACCTGTACGGACTACCGGCCGCGAACACCGTCGAGGACGGCTTCGCCCTGCTCGACAAGGTCGGCCGGGACACCGTGCTCGACCGGGCCCGCGCCGCAGCGGCGGACCTGCCGGCGGAGACGGTGCTGGCCGGCTTATCGATGGGCGCCGGGGTGGCCGGGGCGCTGCTCGCCGAGCGGCCCGCCGCGGCGGCCCTGCTCCTGCTGCACGGCACCGCGGGCGCGCCGGAGGCGGTGCGTCCGGGGCTGCCGGTGCAGCTGCACCTCGCCGACCCGGACGAGTACGACCCGCAGGACGAGGTGGACGAGTGGCGGCGGGCGATGACCGCCGCCGGGGCGGACCTGTCGGTGTACCGCTACCCGGGGCCCGGGCACCTCTACACCGACCCGGACCTGCCCGACCACGACCCGGTGGCCGCCGAGCGCACCTGGGCACGCGCGCTGGCGTTCCTCGCCGGCCGCTGACCCGCTCCCGGACGCCTCCGCCGCTGGCTCAGGCGGCGGCGCGGAGGATCGGTCCGGCCGCGGCGGGCCCGGTTCGACGGCGCCGGACCGTGGCGTCGGACAGCCTGACCGGGGACCCGACCGGTACGGACGGCGCCGCGTTCCCGACCGGGGCGACCGGCCGTCGCCGAC
>NZ_JAEVHJ010000405.1:0-5158 GCF_016802855.1 Micromonospora sp. ATA51
GCTCCAGGCCCGCCGGGCCCGCTCGCGGCCGGCCGCTCGCCGCCCGTCGACCGCCGGACCGCCGGACCCACCGGCCGGCTGCCGGTCACCCGACGCGGCGCACCGCTCGCCGGTCGCGGGGTTGACTTGAATCCCGGTTGAGGTTGTTCAGTGGGGGCGGGACGGCGGAAGGGGGACAGGTGCGCGCGGTGTGGCTGCGGGAGTTCGGGGGTCCGGAGGTGCTGGTGCCGGGGCCCGCGCCGGATCCGGTGCCCGGACCGGGGCAGGTGCTGATCGAGGTGGCCCACGCCAACCTCACCTTCGTGGAGACCATGTTCCGGGCGACCGGCTTCGGGCCGTTCCCCGCCACGCCGCCGCTGATCCCCGGCAACGGGGTCGGCGGCGTGATCGCCGCCGTCGGTCCCGACGTCGACCCGGAACTGGTCGGCCGGCGGGTGGTCAGCGGGACCGGCGGCTCGGGAGGCTACGCCGAGCGGGTCGTGGTGAACCACGACCTGCCCGTCGAGGTGCCCGCCGGGCTGCCGCTGGACGAGGCCGTCGCGGTGTTCGCCGACGGCCGTACCGCCACCATGCTGGCGCACACGGCGCAACTGCGGCCCGGCGAACGGGTGCTGGTCGAGGCGGCGGCGGGCGGGGTCGGCATCCTGCTGGCGCAACTCGCGGCGGCGGCCGGCGCGCGGGTCGTCGCCGCCGCCGGGGGCGCCCGGAAGGTCGCCCTGCTGCGCGAACGCGGCCTCGACGTGGTGGTGGACTACCGCCGCCCGGACTGGACCGACCAGGTCCGGGCGGCCACCGGCGGCGTGGACGTGGTCTTCGACGGGGTCGGCGGGGCGCTGGCCCGGGCCGCGTTCGACCTGCTGGACGCGGGCGGGCGGATGCTGAGCTTCGGGCTGGCCAGCGGCGCCTGGGCCGACCTGCCGGCCGACCTCGTGGCGGCCCGCGGCGTGACCCTGCTCCGCCCGACCGCCGACCCGCCGACGCTACGCGGGTTCACCGAGCGGGCGCTGGCCGAGACGGCGGCCGGGCGGCTGCGACCGCTGATCGGGCAGCGCTTCCCGCTGGAACGGGCGGCCGAGGCGCATGCGGCGATGGAATCCCGGGCCACCGTCGGCAAGACCCTCCTCGACCTCCACTGAGGCCGCCCGCGCGCCTGCCCGCGTCCGCGCGCCCGGGTCCGCCGTGGGCGGTCAGAGGTACATGCCGGTGCGGTGCTCATCCTGCGGGCGGGACGGCTTGTCCCCCTCGCCGAAGAAGCGCTTGCCGCCGAACTCACCGTGCAGCCGGTCGTCCAGTTCGTCTGCCAGCCCGGTCATCACCTGGACGGCGAGCATCAGGTGGGTGGGCTGGAAGTTCCGGCCGAAGACCGGGATGGAGGCCCAGACCGTGTCGTCGGCGCAGTAGAGCCGGCCGATCGGCATCCGGTTGGTCAACTCGGAGAGCTTCACGTAGAGGCGCTCGGTCGGCTCGACCTCGGTGAGCACCGGGGAGAAGACGTCGACCAGGGGCGGATTGTCGCGTACCCGGACGAAGACCATGGCGGAGCCGGCCCGGATGTTGATGTCACCGTCCGAGTCGACCTGCAACTGGTCGGACGTCGACTTGAGCATCGTGGAGACGACCGTACGGACCCGCTCCTCCAGCGCCAGCACGTCGTTCTCGCCGGCCTGGGCGGTGGCCGCCGCGGCCAGCGCCTCGTCGAGGTCGGACTCGACGTCCCGGTCCGGCCCGAACTCGCTCCGCGCCGTGCCCATGGGCTCCACCGGCAGCGGCTCCCCCTCGGCGTCGTGCACCAGGTAGACGAGGAAGGCGGGGTGCGGCGCGCCGTAGACGTCGCGCAGTGTGCGGGAGAGTACCGCCGCGAGCCGGGTGGCTTCGGAGACGTCGCAGCTCAGGCCGAACTGCTCGCCGGAGCCCTCGACCACGCCGGGCGGGGACCAGCCGAGCGCGATCATGTCGGCGACGGCGGCCCGATCCAGCCGGTAGCCCTGCGGCAGGGTGGCGTTGCCGACCGCCCGCGCGGCGAGCCTGCCCTCCGCGCCGGCGTCCACGCTGATCGAGTAGACGGCGTCCCCGGTGCCCGAGGCGGTGGGGTCGAGGGTCAGCTCCACGTGCGCGCCGGTGGGCAGGCCCCGCAGCCGGTCGGCCAGCGCGCGGGCGAACTCCCGCCAGGCCTCGGTCACCTTCGCCCGCAGGTCGGCGGTGGTCGGCTCGTCCAGCAGGATCGACTCGTACTGCTCCGGCGCACCGCCGGCCGGGTCATCCGTCGGCACCGAGGAGTGGTCTGCCGTCATGATCGCCTCCGTCCGTCATGGCCACCCTACCCACGGACGGTGGGGGCCGAATCAGGCCGACCGGGATCGGACACCGGCCCGCCAAGGGTCCGCCGCGACCAGCCACATCCCGCCGGCGAGCGGGCCGGGTCGCCGCGCCGCGACCGCCGAGCCGGGCCGGCGCCGTCCAGCTGTCCGCCCACTCGGCCGGGCCGCCGCCCACCTCGATCGACTGTTCGCCCCGCGGGTGCCGTCCAGCTCGATCGGCTGTTCGCCGGCGGGCGCCGTCCAGCTCGATCGGCTGTTCGCCCCGAGCCCAGCTCGATCGGCTATTCGGCCGGGCCGGTGCCGTCCAGCTCGACCGGCCAGCTGGCGGCCAGCTCGCTGAGCCGGGACGCCGCCCCGGCGGCATCGGCGCCGCGCCCCACGGCGAGCCCCAGCAGGTACGCGGACACCGGCGCGCCCGGACGCAGCACCTGGTGGGCCACGTCCCGGGCCAGGTCGAGCACGACCGGCACGGGCACCTGAGCCGGGTCGAGACCCAGCTCGGCGCAGGCCGCCGTGACCCAGTCGTCCATCACCGTCATCGTGTCCACTCCTCGGCCCGGCGTACGTCATCGTCAGTGTCGCAGTCGAACCAGGGCGGCGGGCCGGAGCCGGACCAGGCCACCTCCCGCACCGCCAGCCCGGCCAGCAACGCCCGCACCGGAGCCCCGTCGAGCGTGTCGCCCCGCTGCCCGGCGAGCCGGTCCAGGGCGGCCCGCAGCGCGGCGACCCGCCACACGCCGCAGAGCTGCTGCCGACGCCCGTCACCGTCGACGTAGCAGGCCCCGTCGACCGTCGACCCGGCGAGCTGCCGCAGCAGGGCGTCGACCGCCTCGGCGGTGAGCAGCGGCAGGTCGGCGGCGAGCAGGGCGACGGTGGCCGTACCCGGGTCGAGCAGGTCGATCCCGGCCCGGGTGGCGGCGACCGGGCCACCGCCGGACGGCTCCTCCCGGGTCACCCGCACGCCGGGCGGGACGGAACCGGCCGCACCGACCACGATCCGCGACTCGGCCTGGGCGACCGCCGCCAGCACCCGGTGCAGCATCGGCCGGCCGCCGACCGGGCGCGCCGGCTTGTCCACCCCGCCCATCCGGCGCGCCGCACCACCCGCGAGCAGCACCGCCGCGTACGCCGTCACCCGGCCACGGTAACCCGGGCCGCCACCCACGGCCGCCGGGCGCCCGTGCGCACGGCGGCTTGGTCCACTCGGGGTGCGGCAGGTCGCCGTGTCCGAGCCCTCGATAATCGCCGTTCGCCGCAACCCGGGTGCGGCACCCGCCGCACGTCGCCCTGCGGAACGCGCCGGACGCCGCCCTGCGGCACGGACACAGCCCTCGCTCTGCGGCACCGGCCGGGGCCGTCGCCCTGCGGCGCGGGGCACACCGTCGCCCTGCCGAAACGCGCCGGGCCGCCGCCCTGCGGCACGCGCCGTACGCCCGCCGGGCGACGGGGCGGCCGGGCGGGGCAGGATGGCGGGATGGGACGGGCGACTGATCGGCGCGGGGTGCTCCGGATCGACCTCGACGCGGCGGCGGACGGACGCGCCCGGATCCGCAGGCAGGACACCCTGGCCGTGGAGGAGCCGTTGGAGATCCGGGTCGGCCGGGCCGGCCCCGGCCGGCGGCGCCCGCTCGCGGTGACCATGCGCACCCCCGGCGACGACCTGGACCTGGCGATCGGCTTCCTGCTCACCGAGGGGCTGATCCGGTCCGCCGACGACGTGCACACCGCCCAGCTCTGCGCCGGGGCGGAGACGCCGAACACCTACAACGTGGTCGACGTGGTGCTGGCCCCCGGCGTGCCGGAGCCCGCCACCGACCCGTCCCGCAACTTCTACACGACCAGCTCGTGCGGGGTCTGCGGCAAGGCGAGCATCGACGCCGTACGGACCCGCTCGCTCTTCGCGGTGCGGGACGACCCGGTGACCGTGCCGGCGGAGGTGCTGGTGGCCCTGCCGGACCGGCTCCGCGCGGCCCAGCGGGCCTTCGACCGGACCGGCGGACTGCACGCGGCCGGCCTCTTCACCCCGGACGGCGACCTGGTGGTGCTGCGCGAGGACGTGGGTCGGCACAACGCCGTCGACAAGGTGGTCGGCTGGGCGGTGCGGGAGCGGCGCCTGCCGCTGGCCGGGCACCTGCTGCTGGTCTCCGGCCGGGCCAGCTTCGAGCTGACCCAGAAGGCGTGGATGGCCGGCGTGCCGCTGCTCGCGGCAGTCTCCGCGCCCAGCACCCTCGCCGCCGAGCTGGCCGACGACGCCGGCATGACCCTGGTCGGCTTCCTGCGCGGCCGGACCATGAACGTCTACGCCGGCGCCCACCGGCTCACCGAGGTCGACTGAGCCGGACCCGGACCTGGTCGCCCGGCTGCACCGCCACGCCGGAGCCACCGACCGCGTCCAGCGGGCGGTACCCGGCAGCGTCGCCGGTGACGGGCCGGCGCCGCAGATCCGCCCGGCCCGACGGCGGCAGCCGGCGCGGACGAACCGTCGCCCGTCATCAGACGCTCCGGCGTGGGATGCGGCGGCAGGCCCGGCGGCGGACCACCCCGGGAAAACCGACGGCCGGCCAACCGTCCAGCTCGGACGGGGGCACGCCGCGCCGGAGCAGGTCGTCGAGGAGCAGCGCGAGGGAGTAGTCGGGACGGGCGGCGAGCACCCGTTCCAGGGCCACCGCCGCCAGGGCGCCGTAGCCGGCCCGCCATGCGGCGAACACCAGCAGGCTGACTGATTTGATTAAGAATCCTCGGTGATCATAGATTGATCGTGTGGAATTTCTTCGGCTGTCAAAGGCCGTGAAGCGTCTCGGTGGTCATCCCGTGACGCTTGGTCTTTGGGCTGGCTCGGG
>NZ_JAEVHJ010000406.1:0-5093 GCF_016802855.1 Micromonospora sp. ATA51
GCGACGGTGGCCCGGCTCGGGGCCTTGCCGGCGGCCACGTCCATCGCGGCGTTGGCGAGGGCGTCGGCGTGCTTGTTGCGTTCCCGGGGAACCCAGCTGAACCGCACGCTGGCGAACCGGCCGACGAGGCCGGCGGCCTGCGCGGCGAGCGGTCGCAGGCCGGGATGCTTGATCTGCCAGCGGCCGCACATCTGCTCGACCACCAGCTTGGAGTCCATCCGGGCCTCGACCTCGGACGCGCCCAGCTCGGCGGCGGCCTCCAGCCCGGCGATCAGGCCGCGGTACTCCGCGACGTTGTTGGTGGCGGTGCCGATCGACTCGGAGCGTTCGGCGAGCACCTCACCGGTCTCCGGGTCACGGACCACCGCGCCGTACCCGGCGGGACCGGGATTGCCCCGGGACCCGCCGTCGGCCTCGACGACGACCGCGCCGACCGCCACGACGGCTACAGGCCCGACTCGTTGGTGCGCACCATGATCCGCCGGCACTCCTCGCAGCGGACCACCTCGTCCGGGTCGGCCTTGCGGATCCGGGCCAGGTCGGCGCCGGAGAGCTCCAGCCGGCAGCCCCCGCAGCGGCCCGCGGTGAGCAGCGCGGCACCCAGCCCGGTGTCCTCGCGGATCTTGTCGTAGAGGCCGACCAGGTCGGCCGGGAGGTCACCGACGAGCGGCTGACGGGCGGAGCGCTTGAACTCCTCCTCCTTGCCGATCTCGGCGAGGCTGGCGTCGCGGCGCTGCTCGGTCGCCGCGCGCCGGTCCCGGGCCTCGGCCATCCGCCGCTCGATGCCGTCGAGCACGCCCTGCGCGGTCTCCCGCTGCTCCATCAGCTCCAGCTCGGCATCCTCCAGGTCGCTCTGCCGGCGGTTCAGCGAGACCAGCTCGTGCTGGAGCGCCTCCAGCTCTCGGGCGGGGCCGCCGCCGGCGGCGAGCCGGGCCTCGTCCTTGCTCTTGCGCGCCCGCACCTGGTCGACGTCCTTCTCCAGCCGGGCGATGTCCCGGTCCAGGTCGTCGACGGCCACCTGGGCGCGGACCCGCTCGTCCTCCAGCGCGGAGAGTTCCCGCGCGAGGGCCTCCAGCTCGGCCCGCTCGGGCAGCGACCGGCGGCGGTGGGCGAGCTGGGCGAGGGCGGTGTCGATCGCCTGGAGGTCGAGCAGCCGGCGCTGCACCTTCGGGTCAGCCTTCACGGGCGGGGCTCCTTGTCGTCGGGACGGGGTGCGGCGGCGTGCACGGTCCACGGGTCGGTGTCCAGGTCGGACACCACGGTGTCGACGCCCAGCGCGGCCCGCAGGTGGGCGGCCAGGTCGTCCAACCAGGGGCGTTCGGTCGCCCAGTGGGCGGCGTCCAGCAGGGCGGGGCCGCCGGCGGCGAGGTGCTCGCCGGCGGGATGGTGGCGCAGGTCGGCGGTGAGGAACGCGTCCACCCCGGCGGCGGTCGCCTCGGCCAGAAAGCTGTCCCCGGAGCCGCCGCTGACGGCGAGGGTACGAACCATACGCCCGGGATCCCCGGCGGCGCGAACTCCCCAGGCGGTGACGGGCAGCACGGCGGCGGCGTGCCGGGTCAGCTCGGCGAGGGTCATCGGGGCGAGCAGCTCGCCGATCCGGCCGATGCCCCGCCCCGGGCCGTCGGCCGGGGAGCCGGGGCGCGGCCGGTGCAGCGGCCGCAGCCCGGTCAGCCCGAAGCGGGCCGCGAGGGCGTCGGAGACGCCGGGGTCGGCCACGTCGGCGTTGGTGTGCGCCACGTACAGCGCCACGTCCGCCTTGATCAGCCGGTGGACGATCCGCCCCTTGTACGTGGTCGCGGCGACCGAGGACACCCCGCGCAGCAGCAGCGGGTGGTGGGCGACGATCATGTCGGCCCCGGCGGCGAGCGCCTCGTCCACGGTCTCGGGCACCACGTCCACCACGCAGGCGACCCGGCGCACCCCGGTGGTGGGCTCGCCGAGGACCAGGCCGACCCGGTCCCACTCCTCCGCCCAGGCGGGCGGGTAGCGGCCGTCCAGCACGGCCACCACGTCGGCCACCGTGGGTGGGGATCCGGTTGTGCTCACGGCCGGCCAGCTTACCGGCGCGGGCCGTGACACACGCCCTCGACCGCCGGGACGCGCCCCGAACAGGACCGGGCAGCGCGCCGGCGGAACTCGGCGGACGACCCCGCGCCGCGCCCCGAGGTCATCCGTCCCCGGCTCAGGCGACCGGGGCGACCGGTCGGCGCAGGCTACGCAGGGCCGCCAGGCCGGCCCCCCACGGGAAGGCGTCCTGGTGGCGCTCGCCGCCGCCGGGCGGGTGCAGCGGGACGACGTGGTCGCCGAAGACCACCGCCACCCCCCACTCCCGCAGCCGGCCGAGGCTGGCCCGGAACGCCGGGTGGGCGGCCATCGCCGTGTTCGTGTACGGCACGGCGGCGACGGGCAACCCGAGCCCCTGCCCCTCGATCAACAGCCCGAGCGCGAGGGTGTCGGTGATCCCGACCGCCCACTTGTTGACCGTGTTGACCGTCGCCGGGCAGACCAGCATCGCGTCCGCCGCCGGCAGCACGTCGGGATCGCCCGGGTTCTTGTAGTGGGTGCGGACGGGGTGACCGGTCTGCCGGGCCAGCGCGGTCCGGTCGACGAACTTCGCGCCGTCCGGCGTGGTGACCACGCAGACGTCCCACCCGTCCTGCTGGGCCAGCTCGACCAGCCGGCCCACCTGCCGAGCCAGCGGCGAACCGCAGGCGATGACGTACAGCACCTCGCGGTGCCCGTCGCTGCGCGGACCGTTCATCCGACCGGCACCACGCTCATACTCCGACTCCCATGTGCACAGCCAACTCCGCAATCGGCGGAGGCGGCGCACCCCGTGTGCGACGGAGCACGTCCGACATCACCTCGTGGGCGATCGGCCGGCAGCGGATCTCGGACGGCGCGAGCCGGTCGCCGCGCAGCAGCATCTCACCCGCGTTCGCCACGTCGCCGATCTGCGCGTAGCCCCGCGCGATGTCGAGCAGGTGGTGCGCCCGCCGCTCGGGCAGCAACGCGTTGAAGGCCGGCTCGGCGATGCCGTGGTGGATCTCCACCGCCCGCCCGCCGTCGCCCAGTTCCACCGCGGCGGCGGCCCGGTGCAGCTCCAGATTGGTCGGGCCGAACGAGGTCCAGTAGTGGTTCTGGTCGCCACCGAGCAGCGTCGCCGCCTCCTGCGCGCCGGTGAGCAGGTCGTCCACGCTGGCGGAGTCGCCGATCCGGGCGGCGGCCATCGCGCCCTGGAGCAGCAGCATGCCGTAGACGGAGAGGCGACCCGGGGAGGCGTCGTTGCCGCCGCCCGGGGCGAGCCGGTTGGCGATGTTGACGTTGAGTTCGAGCGCCGGCCGGGCCCGGCCCATGGCGACCAGCGCGTTGCAGACCCGGGTGGTGGCGATGCCGGCCAGGAGTTGGTCGTCGGCCCGCTGGGCGACCGCCATCGAGCGGTCCGCGGCCAGCCAGGCCAGGTCGCACTCGCCGAGCTTGCGCAGCACCGAGGAGGCGATCTGGTAGACCTGCCCGAGCAGGTGGGCCGACTCCCGGGCCTGGTCGCCGCCGTGGCCGGCGTCGGCCGCCTGGGCGTCGCGCAGCAGCTTCGGCAGGGCGCGGGTGAGCATCCCGTACCGGCCGTACTGGTAGGTGAGCCAGGCATGGTTGACCGCCTTGCGCATGTCGGCCAGCGGCGGCGGGCACGGCGCGGCGTCGAAGTACGCGCTCATCGAGTCGTACCGTTCCAGCGCGGCGCGGATCTCCTCGACCTCGACCTGGTCGATGCAGTTCAACGCGTCGGTACGCCGCTCCGGGTCCTTGCCGAGCAGCAGTTGGACGTCGACCTGGAGGATGTCGGCGATCTCGTAGAGGACGGAGAACTTGTCCAGCCGCCGGACGCCGCGCTCGACCTTGTCCACCCAGCTCTTGGACTTGCCCAGCCGGTCGGCGAAGACCTGCTGGGACATCTTGCGCCGGCCCCGCCAGTACGCCACCCGACGGCCTATGGGCAACTCGTCCATGTCCCCATCCCTCCCCCTGCCGCGTCCGCCGCCGCCCCCGAACGGCTGCCCCTCGGGGCCTGTCGGTTTCAGGTTTTCGCTGGTCGCACACTCTGTACGTCAGCCGTACAGCCAGTCCTCGTAGTTTTCGTGCAAGTTGCACCGGCCGTTTCGTCAGCTCAACGATCGTGGGTTACGGCAGTGACGGCGCTCGACATGTGGCGTGTGGACAGTCCGGGCAGGGCGAGAGGAGATGGCACATGTGGGGGAATGTCGGACCGCGCGTCGCTCACCTGTCGCCCCTGGAGCGGGTCCGGCTGCGCCGGGTCGCGGTCCGCTACGCCGGGCACGGCTGGGAGGTGACCCCCGGCGCGTGCCTCGCCAACAGCCGCTTCGTCTGCGGCCGGGCGGGCTGCCCCACGGTCGGCTGCCACCCGGCCCTGGAGAACTGGGAGCAGGCGGCGAGCGCCGACCCGGCCCGGGTGGCCACCTGGTGGCGCAGCCGCCCGCACGGGGTGCTGCTCCCCACCGGCCGCGCCTTCGACGTGCTGGAGGTCTCCGCCCACCTCGGCCGGCACGTGCTGGACGCCCTCGCGACCCACCCCGCCGGCTTCGGGGTACGCGGCCCGGTCCTGGTCACCCCCACCGGCCGGTGGATGTTCCTGGTCCGCCCCGGCGACCCGCTCCGGCCCGAGCTGGAGCACTGCTTCCACGTGGTCCGGCACGGCCCGGGCTCATGGATCGCGGCGCCGCCGACCCGGCTGCCGGAGGGGATCGTCCGGTGGGCCGTCGCCCCCGAACAGGCCCGCTGGCAACTGCCCGACTCGTACCTGGTGCAGAACGCGCTGATCGACGCGTTACGGGCGCCGGGGTGACGCTCACCTCCGACCTGCTCCCCGGCCAACTCCCGCTGCCCCGCCGCGGCTGGTGACCCGACCGCCGCCCGAGCGGGTGAACGACCGCCCCGCGGCAGCGACCCCGGCGGCGTCGACCTCGTTGAACCGGTGACGGCGCACCGACGCCACTGAGCGGGGGTAGACCATGTCCAGGGACGACGCGGCACGCCACACCGGCGGCACCGAACCTTCGCGGCACCGGCGCCGCCCGTAC
>NZ_JAEVHJ010000407.1:0-5075 GCF_016802855.1 Micromonospora sp. ATA51
GCCCTTCCCCATGTCACGCCGCCACGCCGGCGCCGTCACGATTGTCGATCTTCGTCAGGACCGGCGACCGCCCGAACCCCTTATTTACCAGGCTCTCAGGGTGGGCGACGTTCTGTTCAAGTTCTCGATGCGGCCGATCGGTCGGCCGGCTGTGCTGGCATTGTGATGGTGCTGTGGTTGCTGTCGACAATCGTGTCGAACACCTTGAGTAGCAGCCGGTGCAGGGTCGTCCGCTGGTGGTCGGTCAAGCCCGCGAGCAGGTCGTGGTCCAGAGCGGCTCCGGTGCGGCGGAGTTCGTCGACTGTTGTTCGTCCTGCCGCGGTGATGACGACGGCGCGCTTGCGTCGATCGGTCTGATCGCTGGTACGTGCGATCAGACTGTGGGCTTCGAGCGTGTCGAAGATCGGCACGGCGTTGCGCGGGTCAACGCCGATTGCCTCGCAGAGCCGCTGCTGGTGTGTCTCGCCGTGTTGGTCGAGTGCCATGAGCACCCCGAAGTGGTGAGGGCTCAGGCCGCGCTCGGACAGCATCCGGGCCCACCGACGTCTCGACTCGGCACCGAGGCGGGCGAGCAGAAAGCCGGTACTGGACGTGAGCTCGGGCGGCTCATCGGCTCCCTCTTGCGCCATTGCGCCATCGTAGCCCACTATTCTCATGAGCCATGATGTTCATGAGACATGACTGTCTGGCCCGATGAGTCCGAGACTGGTCCGGCCCCCATGGCAAGGGGAGGAGACGGGTGAGTGATCCTGAGGTCCTGATGGAGGGTGTCGTGTTCGGCGAGTCGCCCCGCTGGCACGACGGCAGAATCTGGTTCTCCGACTGGGGCGCGAATCAGGTGATCGCGCTCAGCACCGACGGCAGCCACGAGGTGATGGCGACGGTCGCCTCTTTCCCGATGTGCATCGACTTCCTGCCGGACGGGCAGCTGCTCGTCGTGGACTCGGCACAGCAACGGCTGCTGCGCCGCAAGCCGGACGAATCGTTGGTCTGCCATGCCGACCTTTCCGGGATATCGCACAAGCCGTGGAATGACATCGTGGTCGACGAACGGGGCAATGCCTACGTCAACTGCATCGGGTTCGACTTTCCCGGCGGCCAGTTCGCCCCAGGCCTGATCGCGCTGGTCACGCCGGAGGGCACCGTCAAGCAGGTCGCCGACGACCTCGCATTCCCCAACGGCATGGCGATCAGCCCGGACGGCGCGACCCTGGTCGTTGCCGAGTCGTACGCGAACCGACTCACGGCCTACGACATCGATGCCGACGGAGGCCTCAGCAGCCGGTGCGTATGGGCAGACACACCCGGCGACCACCCCGACGGGATTTGCTTCGACGCCGAGGGCGCGGTCTGGTACGCCGACGTCGGCAACCAGCGCTGCGTTCGGCTCCGCCAGGGTGGCGAAGTGCTGGCCACCGTCAGCCTCGACCGGGGTGCCTTCGCCTGCACGCTCAGCCGAGGCCATCACCCGCGCCTATTCGTCGTCGGCCAGAACTGGGCCGGACCTGAGCCGTCACAACCCAGCGGGCAGGTCGTGGCTTTCCCAGCACCCGCACCGGGGGCCGGCAGACCCTGACCCGACCGTCGCTCGCCACGACGGCCGGCCCGGACCGCCTCGCTCTTGGGGCTGGCCGCCAGCACGGTCGAGGTGAGAACCACCAAGGTCACGTGCGCTGTCATGCCGCGGTGCGGGAGCGCTGTCTGGCCGACGCGCTCTGCTCCTGCTACACACGGTCCGTGGGAATGGACATCTATGACCAGTACGAGCGGGACGCCGACCAGCACCTGGCCGCCTACGGTTTGCGGGTCGCCGCTGGCCAAGTCCCGATCGTTCGGGATGTCCTCATGCGCGAAACCCAGCGCGAGGCGGAAACCTACGCTGGAACGGGCACCGTCCCCGGCAACACGCAGCTGATGCGGATCTGCGCCGTCCAGCTCTGGCACGTCGGTGCCGTCGAGGACGCGCTGGTGGTTCACCGCGCCCGCGGCACCAGTATGGACGCGACCGGCGCCATCGACGCGGAACTGATGCTGGGGGCGGGCGTGGCCAAGACCAAGGACTATCTCGCGACCGTATGCACCGAGGAAGCCCGAGAGATCCTCGAGGTGATCGCGTGGGTGGAGGAGTCGTACGACCCCGGACGCTACGCAGCTTTCCTAGACAGGTACTACCGAGCTGGGTCCCACTGAGAACCCTCTGGCCAGGGCTTCATGCCAGCCTTCAGAGTCTTCGGCTGCTCCTACGGTGTTGCCTCTCGATGCCATGTCTCGGCGAGGAGGGCGTAGGTGTAGCCGTCCACCCAGCCCAGCTCGGCGTGCCAGGAATCGCCGACGCCGTGCTGCTCACGGCGCATGCCGACTTTCTCGAGGATTCGCACCGAGGCGAGGTTGTCCGCGAAGCAGCCGGCGGTGATTCTCCGAGTGCCCAGCCGGTCGAATGCGTGCGCCACCACCGCGGTGACGGCCTCGGTCGCGTATCCATGGCCGCCGTAGGCTGGATCGAAGATGTAGCCGAGCTGGGCCTCGGTCCGCGGTGGCATGCCGGGTTGACCCATGCCGTCGACGACGTCGAGCGAGACGGTTCCGATCACCACGCCGTCGAGCGTGGCCGCCATACTGTGGTCGTCGGGGTCTGCGGCCGCGCGCCGCCATGCCGCGCGGAAGGATGCAGGGTCGACCTCAGTGCGGAGTAGCCAGCGCGTGACCTCCGGCAGATTGCGGTACTCCAGGATCCGGTCCACGTCCTCGTCACGCACAGGGCGAAGCTCGAGGCGTTCGGTGCGTACGGTGGTGTTCTCCATGAGGCGGCACGCTAGTGGACGCACCCCGGCGAGACGCCCGAATATCGGGCCGCCCGGCCCGACATGGCGCACTATCCGGTGGCCCCCGCCCCGTGCGCCGGCAGCGCAGGACGCACGCACATGCCGCGTAGCGCTCGCCACGGAAGGTGACCGATCGCCGGTGCCTGCATCCAGACGTGCCGATGGTCGGATGCCTAGCCACTACACGAACACTGGGCGCTTGGAACCTTGCCCGGACTACCCTCATTGGCGTGCCCGTTGATGATCTTCCGTTGCCTCCCGCGTTCGAAGCGGTCACGGCCTGGGCTGGTACTGGGCGGGTGGTGCGTGCCACCGAGCTGGACGTGGCGACGTGGCGGCTTCCCGATCCGCAGAAGGCCGCACTGGTCTCCTGTGGCGTACCGCTGATCGATGACCTCGTGAATGCGGTGTCATTCCACGCAGAGCCGACGATGTACCGGTTGGCGAACTCCGACGACCTGGACTGGGTGTACGGTGCCGTGCCGGGGACCGGTGAGGTGCAGGCATGGTCGTCGGACGGCAGCACCTGGTTCGTCAACTCAACGATCAACCACTGGCTGTGTTCGCTGCACATGGTCGGTAGCTGGCTGACCAGCTCAACCGTCATCGGCCGCTGGGACGAAGACGGACAGGCCGAAGAGGAAGCACTCGCGGAGCTCGCCGACCTGTTGGAGCGGATCAGGGCCCTTGACCCGCCCGCGTTCGGGGACGGCGACCATGCAACCCACTTCTGGCCCGCAGTGCTCGACCGGTGGCTCTACTGATTGATGCAGACATCCTTTTCTGCCGCTGAGAAGGTGCGTCGATCACCGACGTACCCGTCACCTGCGGCGTCGTCGCGGATCACCAGGTCCAGTGGCAGGTATGCGTCCTGTGCCCGCCACAACCGGGCGACGGGTAGCGAGCCGCCCTTCGCCAGCTGGCGAGCCGGACGCTGACATGCTCCGGGCGTCAGCGGGGGCCGCGCCGGCATAGGATCGGGTCGACCTTGGTGCCTGACCGGGGAATGGGTTGTGCGAAGAGTCCTGCTGCTTGTCGTCGCTCTCACTATGACCGCCGGATGCTTTGTGGGACCGGCGCTCTCCGGTGGCTCCGAGTTGGTTGAGATGACGGCAGATGACCTGGCCGGAGTGTGGCAAGGCGATCAGCGCGGCGGCGTCATCGAATTCACGGCGGACGGGAACTTCTACGCCGACGACGTGGGCTATATGTTCGTCGGCTTCACGGACGTCCTCCCAGCCGGCTTCGACATCAAGCATGACAAGTCGCCCGGCTCCGGTCAGTGGTCGATCGGCAAACTGCTGGGGCATTCGCAAGCGCCGAGCGGGTTGATCGATCTTTACTTCGATGTCTTGGCGAAGCGCCCGACGGCGGGGGCAACAGTGTGGAGGCGCAGCGGTCTGACGGCGCGATCGTTCTAGTTCACTACATCGGTGACCCTGACGCCAGCAACACGGTTGTCTACCGCAAGTGCCAGGCCCGCTGTAGCCACATAGCGCCAAAGCGTGAGGCCCTGGGCAAACGGATCGACGTGACTCCCGGCCAACTCGTCGGGGCGTGGAAAGACACCAAGCGCGGCTCGACGATCGTCTTCGACAGGGACGGCGGGTTCCGCGGCGAGGACTTCTCCTACCTGTTCGGCGGAAACCGGTTCGCGCTGCCGGCGAACTTCGACCGAGTCCATGATCGGGCATCGGGAGTGGGGACGTGGAAGTTGGAGCGTCCGCAGTGAGGTGATCTCGTGTGTCCTGAACGCAAGGAGGGGTTGATGTAGGTAAGGCCCTTGATGCGGTGCTGCGTGGAAGATGAAGGTTGGCCCTTCGGAGCCGCCCTGCGGAGGGTGGTTCCAAACCACCTCATGCTGCGTTGGTTGACGACCGTCGTGGTGAGCGATGAGGAAAAGGCGTCGTTTGAGGCGTCAGGTAGGGATCGGGAAGGCGAGCGTAAGCGAATCATTGCTGACGTGTCGAAATCTCAACAGGTGACATCAGAACTGGGGCGTGAGATCGGCTCTGGGATAAGTCTGGCGGGTGTTCCGCTTATTGGCCAGGCGGTGTCCGGCATGTAGATGACGCGAGCCCGATCTGCGGCTTCCACGTGGAACAGGAGAAGGCGTGCCTCGATACTGTTCGCCCCGAATGTGGGCGGGCGATAGTACGTGTTCAGCCTGAGGTGAGTCGCTGATCGGGACCTGTTGTCCACTGTGGCTGGCGTGCTGGCATGATCTTCGGGTGTCGTCCGAGCCGCAGCGTC
>NZ_JAEVHJ010000408.1:0-5073 GCF_016802855.1 Micromonospora sp. ATA51
CCGCAGCGGCGGCGGGCCGGCCGGCAACGTCGCCGCCGGGACGCTGACCAGCCTGCGCGACCCGCTGCCCGGGCTGAAGGTGGACAACCCGGAGCGGGCCGGCGGCGGCCGGGACCTGGAGTCGCTGGAGTCCGCGCTGGCCCGCGGGCCGTACGAGTTCTTCGCCCAGCAGCGCGCGGTGACCGCCCGCGACTACGAGATCCTCGCCGCCGGCTCCGGCGCGGTGGCCCGGGCCCGAGCGTTCACCCGGGCCGCCGTCTACAGCTTCGCCCGCCCCGGCGAGGTCGAGGTGGTGCTGGTGCCGTACGTGCCGGAGGCGGCCCGCCCCGGCGGCCGGCTGCCCGTGGCGGTGCTGCGCGACCACGAGGTCGAGGAGGCCCGCCGCCGGGTCGCCGACGACCTGGACCGCCGACGCGCGCTGGGCACCAGCGTTCGCGCCGGCTGGGCCCGCTACAAGGCGGTGTCGATCCGGGCCCGGGTGGTGGTCCGCCGGGAGGAGGACGTCGACGCGGTCCGCCAGCGCATCCACGACCGGCTGCACCAGACACTCAGCCCGCTGCCCACCCCGCTCAACCCGGCCGGCTGGGCGTTCGGCGAGCCGCTGCGGGCGTCCAACGTGTACCGGATGCTGGAGCACGCCGAGCCGGGCGTGCGGTACGTCGAGTCGGTCCGGTTCGTCGTCGACGAGGCCCCCGACGCGCAGGTACGCACCCTCGCCGTCGACCAGTACCAGCCCGGCACCTGGTACGCCGGCCGCGGGCCGGTGCTGTTCCGCTCGACCAACGCCGGATCGGGCTGGGAGCCGGCGGCCGCTTCGAGGGCGAGAGCGTGCTGCGGGTGACCCCCGCCCCCGCCCCGGTCCGCCCCGGCATCGTGGCCCGGCCCGGCTCGGTCGCCGTGGTCACCGCCCGGGACGCCGGCGGCTCCCGGGTGCACCTGAGCACCGACCTCGGCGAGACCTGGTCGCTGCTGACCGACCTGGACTCCCGGATCCAGGACCTGGCCTGGATCGACCGGGACGGCGCCGGGGCACTGCTGCTGGCCACCGACACCGGCCTCTACGAGGTGTCCCTGCTCCCCGGCTCGGTGCCGTTGCAGATCCTGGTCGACCCGTCCGACGCCGACCGCGGCTTCTACGCGGTCCGCGCGTTCGTCTCCGAGCGCGGCGCGCCGGGAGTGGCGGTGGCCGCGCAGGCCGGGTTCGGGGTCTACCTCTCCACCGCCGCCGGCCGCCCCGGCACCTTCGCCCACGTCGGGCTGGCCAACGTGGACAACCGGGTCCTCGCCGTCCAGTACGACGGCCCGGCCACCCTGCTGTGGAGCGGTGCCGGCGAGCCGGACCCGAAGAAACCGGGGCAGGGCTGCCACCGGACCCGGCTCTTCGAGTCCGACGTCAAGTGGCAGGCCGTGCAAACTGGCTGGATCGGAGGCACCTGCCGCGACCTGGCGTTCACCGGGTCGCTGGCGGTCGCCGCGACGCAGAGCGGCGGGGTGGTCCGGCTGGACACCCTGGCCGCCCAACCGCAGTGGCAGCCGGTGATGGTCAACTGCGGGCTGCCGCTGCGGGACCGGTCCCGGTTCGTGCCGGTCGACGCGGTCGCCGCGAGCGGCGGACCGGACCGGCTGATCCTCGCCGGCGGCGATCGCGGGGTGTACCGCAGCGGCGACGCCGTCGACTGGGCGGCCAGCGCCAACCAGGCCACCGCCGACGGGGTGACCGTCCCCGGCACCTGGCTGCTCTGCTCCGGCGAGCACGACATCGAGGTGGTGCGGCAGGATGCACCGAGCGGCGATTGAGCGGTTGCTGCCCGCGGCGTACCAGCGGGCGGCCGGGCCGGGCAGCGTGCTGGGCGCGCTGCTCGACGTGATGGAGGCGCTGCACGCCCCGGACGAGGCGGTGCTCGCCGACGTCGACGCGCTGTTCGCGCCGTACCGGACGCCGGACGGGTTCGTGGCGTACCTGACCCGGTGGGTGGCGATGGACGACGTGGTCGCCACGCCCCGGCCGAACGCCCCGCTGCCGCTGCCGCTGGGACGGCTGCGGGACCTCGTCGCGCACGGCGCGCTGCTGGCCCGCTGGCGGGGCACCCCGTACGGGATGCGGACCGCGCTGGAGCTGGCCACCGGGGTCACCGGCTTCGTCCTCGACGAGCCGGCGGAGCGGCCGTTCCACGTGGTGGTGCGGGTGCCGCCGGCCGCCGCCGACCAGCTCGCCGTGGTCACCCGCATCGTCGAGGCGGAGAAGCCGGCCGCCGTCACCGTCGAGATCACGGTGGCCGGCGACGCCGACACTCCGCCGCCCGGGCCGCCGATCCGCCCGCCGACCTGCCCGCCGACCCGCCCGCCGATCCACCCGTCGGCCATTCCGTCGGCCCGCGGACCGACCCGGAGCCGCCCATTCCGACCGGGGCGGCGGTCGGCCGCGCCCGCGTCCCGTCCCCGCCGCCCGTGCCCGCCAAAGAGGAGCCGTCATGACCACCGAATGGGCCGTCGTCGCCGCCGCCGGACAGTTCACCCTGGACGCCCGCAACAGCGGCGAGCTGACCTTCACCGTCTCCAACCCGGGCATGGCGCCGGACACCGTGGTCTTCGACGTGGCCCCCGGCGAGGGCACCCAGCGGGGCTGGTTCACCGTGGCCGAGCCGCAGCGGGTGGTGCCCGGGCAGGGCTCGGTCTCGTTCCTGGTCCGGCTCGCCGTGCCGCCCGGCACCCCGCCCCGGCGCTACGACATGACCGGCTTCGCGTACTCGGCGAACACCGCGCCGGAGGAGAGCTCCCGCTCCAGCGGCCGGGTGACGTACGACGTGCGCGCCGTCGTACCGCCCAAGCGCGCGCCGTGGCCGTGGATCGCGGCCGCCGCGGCGCTGGTGCTGGTGGTGGCCGGGGTGGTGGTCTGGCTGGTGAGCCGGCCCGGCGAGCAGCCGCCGCCGGCCGCGCCGCAGGTGGTGACGCTGGAGGCGGAGAGCCTGGTGGGCGGCGCGACGGTGGAGTCGCCGGCCGGCGCGGCGGTGCAGGTGGTGGAGCAGAAGAACTGCTGCGACGTCACCTGGTCCGGCGGCGCGCAGCTGTTCTTCCTCGGGCTGGCCGTCGGCGACCGGGTGACCGTCACCGTCGACATCCCCGCGGACGGCACCTGGCGCCTGTCGACCGTGCGCACCACCTCGTTCGACTACGCCAACACCATCTTCGTGGTCGACGGTCGGCAGGTGGGTGGCACCTTCTTCGGCTTCACCCCCACGGTGGTCAAGACGGACTGGTTGGACGTGGGCACGGTGGAGCTGAGCAGGGGCCCGCACCGGCTGACCCTGGTGGCGGTGAGCAAGACCCAGGGCTTCGACCGCTACTTCGCCGGGGTCGACCAGATCCGCTTCACCCAGCTCGTCCAGCCATGAGCGGCCGGCAGAAGCTGCTGCTGGCGGCCCTCGCGGTGCTGCTGGTGGCGCTCTACCTGGTCGCGGTGGCCGGCGGCCGGCGGCCGCGGCGACCCGGCCGCCCGGCCGGGCTGGCTGGACCGCCTGAGCGGGCCGAGCCGCACGGTGGACCCGGCCACGGTCACCGCCGACTGCCCGGGCGCCCCCGCCCAGCCGTCGCCCGCCGCCGGCGAGCCGAGGGTGGTGAGCTTCGTCGCCGGCTGCGTGCTGCGCATCGCCGACCCCGGCGGCCTGCGCACCCTGGTGCTGCGCAGCCGGGCGCCGTTCGGGGTGGCCGCCCCGGCGCGGGCGACGCCGAGGTCACCGTCCGGGACGAGGTGGAGCCGGCCGCCGACGGCGAGGCGGTCGCGAAGGTCGCCGTCGACCGGGCCACCGCCGTCACCCTGCGCTGCCCGGGAGGTGCCGGATGCGCGGTCACCGTCGCCCCGTCCTGATCCACCGGTACGGACCGGAGGCCCGTCATGGGTGAGCTGCGTAAACCGTTCCTGCTGCTGGCGCTGCTCGCGGTGCTGCTGGTGGTCGGGCTGGAACTCGGCGCCGCGCTGCTCACCGGGGGCGGGGACGCCGGTGGCGCGCTGCGGGACAGCGCCGGTCAGCTCGACGTCGAGTTGGGCGACGTCGGCTCGGTCACCCAGCCCTCCGGTCGGGGCACCGGCTACCTGGCGCTGATCGACGTGGTGGCGCTCTGGACCACCGGGCTGTTCTGCCTGAGCCTGGTGGTGCCGGACCGGATCCAGGGGCGCGTGCAGGGGGTGGCCACCCTGGTCTTCGCGGTCCTGCTGCTGATCGCGTCGGTCGTGCTGCTGCTGGTGGCCTTCGTGGAGCTGACCGTGCTGGTGTCGCTGTTCCTGGCCGCCCCGTTCGGCACGCTGGCCTACCTGGCGGTCTGGGGTTTCTTCCCGGTCGGCGAGGCGGCGGTCCTGCTCGGCCTGGTGCTGCTGCTCAAGCTGGTCTGGGCCGGGCTGCTGGTGCTGGCCCAGCCGCGCTTCCTGCAGAACAGGGGCCTGGTGCTGCTGATGCTGACCACCCTGCTCTGCACCGTGCTGCTGGAGTTCCTGCACCGGCTGGTCCCGGGCATCCTGGTCAGCATCACCGACGACGTCGGGGCGCTGGTCTTCGCGGTGGTCGCGATCGTCTGGTCCCTGGTCCTGCTGATCGGCTCCATCCCCGCCATCGTCAAGGCCCTCCGCACCACCGCCACCACCTCCGGTTGATCGGCGCCGGTCACCCGGCCCCGTCGACGCGCTGCGCGGCCCGCTCCCGGCGCGCCGCCCGCCGGCCCCGCCAGATCTGTACCGCGATCGCCAGCAGCACCACCGCGAGCAGCACCTCCCCGCCCAGCCCGAGCCGCCGCTCCAGCAGCCGGTACGAGGCGCCGGCCAGGTAGCCGAGCCCGGCCACGGTCGCCGCCCAGATCGCCCCGCCGGTGATGTTGGCCAGGGTGAAGGTGCGCTGCGGTATCCCGCTGATGCCCGCGACACCCGGCACCAGCGCCCGCAGCGCGGCCGCCCACCGGCCGAGCACCACGGCCAGGGCCCCGCGCCGCCGGACCAGGTCGAGCGCCCGGCGCAGCTCCCCCGAGCGGACGAACCGGCGCGGCAACCGGTCCAGCAGCCGCCGGCCGTAGCGGCGCCCGACCCGG
>NZ_JAEVHJ010000409.1:0-5066 GCF_016802855.1 Micromonospora sp. ATA51
CCCGGGATGCCAAGGCACATCGAGCTACCCGTCCTTTCCGATTACATTTTCTCGATCTTGATGTAGCGCCGCAGCGCGGGAAGTTCCTTCCAGAACATCTCCGTGGCTGCCGGCGAGCCGCTGACGGGGCAGGCCCTCGGCCAGAAGTTCGACCGGGGCGAGAGGTGGGGCCGGCAGCGCATCGCGGAGGCGAAGGCGGAGCTTCAGGCCGAGCAGGAGGCCGGCGGCGACGTCGCCGGCGAGAGCGACCAGCAGGAAGCCCTGGTGCCGGTCGGCGCCGGGGTCGAGTAGAGGAGGAGAGACAGATGGTGTCGATGGCGATGATCCAGGCCGAGCGGGCGGCGCAGTGGCCCGGCGACCCGTACGCGTGGGTGCTGACCCGGGACCGGGACCACGAGCTGCACGGCACGTCGGAGTCGGAGGTCGGGACGGCCGGCCCCCGGCAGGCGACCGAGGAGATGTTCGAGCGGGCCCGGACGGAGGGTCGCCGGTTCCGGATGCTCGACGAGGGCGACATCGACGCGGGCGCGATCGCGGACGGGAAGGACGTCGACCCGGACGAGCGCGGCGTGGTGTATGAGGGGATGATCTGGACCGAGGGTGAGCCGGGCGGCGACGCCGACTTCGGGCCGCTGCACGACTTCGGGCAGCCGAACTACGGGTGCGTCGAGATCCAGTACCGGGAGGGCGACCGCTGGATTTCGCTGTAGTGGCGAGCTGTCCGGTCGCAGTGGTTGAATGTGACCGGCCCCGTCCCAGGGTGCCGTTCGGAGCGCGGGGCCGGTCGGGACAGCCGTCGGGGGACAGCAAGACCTGACCGGCCCTCGCGACGAGCGGCAGTGAAACCGCGCACGATCATGGATGCACCAGGCGTTGAGAGCCCCGGATCCAGCACAGTGGGTCCGGGGCTCTTTGCGTGCCCGAGTTTCGCCGTCGGGGTGTGGGGGTACGGTGTCCGGAACGCAACAGTCACGCGTTGGTAACTCCTAGGTGCCTGTACGTAGTACGGTGCCGTGCCCCACTGCTACCGTGTAAGCCGGCCGAGTTCAGGCCGGCCATGTGTCTGGGGGTCAGACGGTGCGGTGCTACGGGTACGACGAGACCGGAAGGCAGATCATCGACGCCGAGGCGACGGTGATCCGTGAGGTCGTGAAGCGGGTCCTCGACGGGGACAGTATGCGGTCGGTCGTCGCCGACCTGCGGGCGCGGGAGATCATGACGTCCGCCGGGCGGCCCTGGACCCAGCAGTCGCTGTCGCGGCTGCTGCGCAACCCGCGGCTGGCGGGCCTGCGCACCTACAAGGGCGAGGTCGTCGGCAAGGCCCCGTGGGAGCCGATCATCGACCGGGACACGTTCAGCCGGCTGCTGGCGCTGCTGGACGCCCCGGAGCGCAAGCAGCCGGGCGCGACGAACGTGCGGAAGTACCTGCTGTCCGGCGGGTTCCTGGTGTGCGGGTTCCCGCTGCCTGACGAGGTGGGCGACGGCACCCACGCGTGCGGGAAGCCGCTGTACACGCAGCCGAGCAACAGCGGCAAGCGCGGGTATGTGTGCCGGGCCGGCAGCCCCAGCTACGGGTGCGGGCGCATCCGCATCGCGGCGGAGAGCCTGGAGGAGGAGGTCGCCGCCCGGGCGCTG
Source organism: Micromonospora sp. ATA51 (assembly GCF_016802855.1). NCBI lineage: Bacteria > Bacillati > Actinomycetota > Actinomycetes > Micromonosporales > Micromonosporaceae > Micromonospora > Micromonospora sp. ATA51. The sequence continues at coordinate 1,636 of NZ_JAEVHJ010000409.1, forward strand.
GCGCGGCTGGGGTCGCCGAAGGTGCGCGCCCGGCTGGAGCGCGCGGTGGGCTCTGCGTCGGTGACCGACGAGCACATCGCCGGCATCCTGGCGGCGATCGACCAGCGGCTGGCCGAGGCGGGCCAGGCGTACGCGAAGCGGGAGATCAGCCTGGTGACGCTGACGGCGATCGAGGCCGAGGCGAAGCGGGAGCAGGCGAGCCTGCGGGAGATGCTGGCCCAGGCGGCGCGGTTGCAGTCGCTGCCGGCGACCACGCCGGAGGGCCTGGCCGAGTGGTGGGTCGACGCCCCGCTGGAGCGGCGCCGGGAGCTGCTGGCGCTGGTCCTGAACCGGATCGTGGTGAAGCCGGCGACCCGGGCCGGAGTGGTGCACCTCGACGTCGACCGGCTTGAGTTCGTCTGGAAGTAAGGGGAGCAGACTCCTCCACCACGTTCTAGCGCCGGAAGTTACCACGGCGTAACAAAGGAATGGGAAAAAGCTTTCACAGTGGACAGTTGAGCTGTTGCTCTTCGTGCTTCCCTGCCTATGATCCACGTCATTGATCTTCCTTAGGGCCTGATTAGGCCGCCTCCACTGTGGGGTCGCAGTGGGATGGCTGGCGCATCGAGACGGAGTGACGGGGAGCGGCACGTTGGATCGGAAGCGGACGATCGAAATTCAGAAGCTGGCCGAGCGGATCGAGGCCGAGCTGGCGTCGGGGCGGGCGGTCGACGCCGACCTGAGCGACGAGCAGGCCGAGAAGATCGTCGACGTGCTGCGGCCGGCGCTTCCCGTCGAGCTGTCGAGTGTGGCCGGTCGAGCGGTCCGGAGCGTGCGCCGCACGGCGGCATACGTGGCCGCCGGCCCCCTGGCCCCGACGTTCCTCGCGGCTGTCGCCTGCTCGGGGATGGCCTCGTGATCTAGGTCGCCGCCTACATAAAACATTGACGGCAAGATCGTCTTTTGACTACAATGAACATGTACTGCTTGGTGCCCGTTCACTGTGGAGGAAGACGATGGTTGCGAGTGCGACTGCGAAGAAGCCGGCGAAGCCGGTCCTGCGGACGATCCCCGTCGGGAAGATCGAGGCGGACCCGGACCAGCCGCGCAAGCAGTTCACCGAGGAGGAGCTGGCCGAGCTGGCGGCCTCGATGAAGAAGCTCGGCCAGCTCCAGCCGGTCGCCGTGCGCAAGACGGCGAAGACGGGCCAGTACCGCCTGGTCGTCGGCGAGCGGCGCTGGCGGGCCGCCCAGCAGGGCGGCATTGAGGAGCTGGCCGCGATGGTCTGGGACATGGACGACGAGGCGGCGTTCATCGCGCAGGTCGCCGAGAACGTCAACCGGCAGGACATGACGCCGATGGAGGAGGCCGCGGCCTACGCGCGCCTCGCCCAGGCCGGCTGGGAGACGGAGGCGATCGGCGAGCTGTTCGGCAAGAGCCTGCCGTACATCGGGTGGCGGATCGACCTGCTCGGCCTGATCGACGACGCGAAGCAGCTCGTGGCCAAGGGCCAGCTGCAGGTGGGCGTCGCCTGGTACGTGTGCCGGCTGTCCGCCGACCAGCAGCGGCGGTTCCTGGTGAAGTGGGCGCGCGGCGAGTTCTCGTCGGCGCGGGACGCCGAGGCGTTCGCCAAGGCGTGCAAGGCGGCCGAGGACCAGGGCGGGTTCTTCCAGCTCGACAAGGCCGAGCACAGCGAGGAAGAGCAGGAGAAGGTGGTCGCCCAGCGGAAGAAGGTCGTGAGCAAGATTGACCGGCTGGCGGCGGCCGGCGAGATCCTGGCCGAGCTGGCGCAGCTGGACGAGGTGGAGCTGGCGAAGTTGCTCGCCGGCGCCGACGGCGGCGTGGCCGCATACCGGCAGCGGGTGGAGCACCTGCGGACGGCGGCGGGGAAGGTGGCGACGAAGCTGCGCAAGGCGCAGGCGATCGCGGCGTCGGTCAAGGTGGAGCTGGACCCGGAGGTCGTGGTGCAGGTGCCGGCCGAGCTGATCGACCTCACGCCGGTGCCGGGGCCGCTGGTCAACGACGGGACGATCAAGGTGGACCCGAACTGCGACTGGGCGGGCCACGCGGACGCCGTGGAGGAGGTCGGCTTCTGCTCGGTGTGCCAGCACTGACCGGCTGGTGACTGTGGACGCCCCGCAGGCTGACCCGCGGGGCGTCCTTGTCGGTCCGGGCGATTGCTGTGCGGGCGCAGTGGGAGTGCGTATGCTCCGGGCGTGGGCGCCTGTTCGCGTGGGGCCGGTTGATGCCGGTGCTCGGGCCGATCGAGCTGCCGCCGTGCGGGGTCTGCCGGCGCGGCCGAGTCCGGGTGCGCAGGGGCGACCGCGACCCGGTGGTGCTGTGCCTGGCCTGCGACGGCGGGCCGCTCGTCGAGAAGGCTCGGAGGGTGCTCTCCGACGATCAGCGGCGGGCCCTGAACCTGTGAGGCGGCGTCGTCGTGGCGCCAGCTGTACGGCCGCAGTTTGACTGCACGTGGTCAGTCTTATACAATGTTTATGTACAACCCCCGGCTGTTGGAGGCGATCGGTGCGAGGCGAGTGGTCACGGTCCTGTGGGCGTGGCCGCTGCCGTCCGGGCCGGCCTGCCTGCGGCAGTCGATGCGGCGAGCGCAGGCCGAGCTGTACCGGCAGGCGCGGATGCTGAACGCGGTCCCGCTCGGACCGGCGACCTTCCGGGTCGCCCGACGCGCGGTGTTCGACACCCACGCCGGCCCGGCGCTCGTCGCGGAAGTCAGGGCAGCCCAGCTGCCGAAACCGAACGGAGAGGGGACCACTGTGCCCGCAAGCTGTACGGCCGCAATGCCAGATGGCGGCCACCGACCCGGGGTGGGTGAGAGCGCGTGAGCCGGGACGCGAAGGTCGAAGAGGAGGCCGCCCGGGTCAAGGCGGCCCTGCCGGGCTACATCGACGTGCGGAAGACGGCGGCCGCCGTGCTGGCCGCCACCGCGGAAGACCTCGGCCTGGAGCTGCGCGAGCGCGACGCCCGCGACCTGGCCGAGGCCGTGGTCGACGCGATCCACAAGGCGGCCGAGCTGCGCGGGATCGAGTTCGCGTGCACCGTCGCCGACATGGAGGTGGCCGCCAACGAGCGGTGGCTGCTCGCACCGGCGAGGGAGAAGGCCAAGGCTCACCCCGAGGAGCGCAAGACGCTCGCCTACCTGGAGCAGTTCGCCCAGGGCGTCGAGCGGGTCCGCAACGAGCTGGTCGAGCGACTGGCCCGCGTCGGTCGGCAGTGGCTGGCCGAGCAGCCGGGAGCGGTCGTCGCGCTGCCAGCGGTGGCTGAGGCCCGGGCCAAGGCGAGGGCGGTGGCGTGACCGCGCCCGTCGTCCAGGTGCCGCAGCTCAGCGCCGAGCAGGCCGCCCGCATCCGGGCGGCGTTCGAGGAGCTGGGCCGCCAGCTCGCCGAAGCCTTCCGGGCGCTCGGCGAGCTGTTCCGCCGGGTCCGTCCGGGCGC
>NZ_JAEVHJ010000410.1:0-5065 GCF_016802855.1 Micromonospora sp. ATA51
CCCAGCCGCGCCCCGAGGGCCGCCGCCACCCGGCCCACCGAGCCACGCGCCCGCGCGTCCCGGGTGCCCGCCGCGGCCAGCACCAGGGCGTCCACCGGTCCGGGCTCGACCTCGGCCAGCCGTCGCCGCAGCCCGGTCAGCAGCGCGGCGTCCACCACCCCGTCCGCCGGTCCCAGCACGTCGGTGATCCGGACGTCCATCGGCGGCCCCGGCTCCCGCGCGGCGGCGACCGCCGCCGGGATGTCGACCTTCCGGTGGTAGGCGGCGGTCAGCAGCAGCGGGACCAGCACCGCCCGGGGATGTCCCGCCGCGGCGAGCTCACGCAGCACGCCGGTCGGCCCGGGCTCGGTGTGGTCCAGCCAGCTCGGCAGCACCGTCGTCCCGGGACGGGCCGCCTCGACGGCCCGGGCCAGCGCACGGGTCGCCTCGGCGGCGCGCGGATCGCGACTGCCGTGCGCGACCAGGACCACCGGGGCGGACCCGACGGCCGCCCCGGCGCCCGCCGAGGTCACACGTGCAGGCCGCACTCGGTCTTCTCGAACATGGCCCACCGGCCGGCCCGTGGGTCCTCCCCCGCCTTCGTGCGCCGGGTGCAGGGCCAGCAGCCGATCGAGCCGTAGCCGCGGCTGAGCAGCTCGTTGACGGGGATGTCGTAGCGGGAGATGTAGGCGTCCACGTCGCGCTGGGTCCAGGTCGCGATCGGGTTCACCTTGACCTTGCCGCGCCGGGCGTCGAAGGTCACCACCGGCGTGTTCGCCCGGGTCGGGGACTCGTCCCGCCGCAGCCCCGCGGCCCAGGCGTCGTACCCGGTCAGGGCCCGCTCCAGCGGCTCGACCTTGCGCAGCTGGCAGCAGTCGTCCGGGGACCGGTTGAACAGCCGGGGGCCGTACTGGCCGTCCTGCTGCCCGACGGTCATCCGGGGACGGATCGAGCGGACGTTCACCGGCAGCCGGCGGGCCACCTCGTCGCGGACCCGCAGCGTCTCCGGGAAGTGCAGCCCGGTGTCCAGGAAGACCACGTCCACCCCGGGCGCGACCCGGGAGACCAGGTGCGCGAGCACCCCGTCCGCCATCGAGCTGGTCACGCAGAAGCGGTCGCCGAAGGTCTCGGCGGCCCAACGGGCGATCTCCAGCGCCGGAGCACCCTCCAGCTCCCGCCCGGCCGACTCGGCCAGCGCGCGCAGCTCCTCCGGGTCGCGGCGCCGCGGGTCGGCCGGTGCCGGGCCGCCGACGCCGACCAGGCCCAGGTTGGTGGCGGAGACCAGACTCATCGGGCCACCGCCCTGCCGAGCAGGCCGGTGAACTTCACGGTGAAGACCCGGGCGCAGGCGTGGCACTCCCAGGCGCCGTGCCCGGCCTCGCTCGGCCGCAGGTCCTCCTCACCGCAGTACGGGCAGTAGAGAGGCGCGGAACGGGCGTCACTCATCGCAACTCCTCCTCGTCGACCCTGATCACCCAGTTGGCGAACGTCTCACCCTCGATCCGGCCGGCCAGGTAGCGGCGGGCCAGCCGTTCCACGTACTCCGGAAGCTCCTCGGCGGTGGTCTTCAGGCCGCGCAGCTTGCGGCCGAAGCCGGCGGTCTGCCCCTCGGCCATGCCGAGGCCACCGCCCAGGTGCACCTGGAAGCCCTCCACCTGGCGGCCGTCCGGCCCGACCACCAGCTGGCCCTTCAGCCCGATGTCGGCGACCTGGGTCCGGGCACAGGCGTTCGGGCAGCCGTTGAGGTGGATGGAGATGTCGGCGTCGAAGTCGCGCAGCCGCTCCTCCAGCTGGGCCACCAGCTCCTCGCCGCGGGCCTTCGTCTCGACGATGGCCAGCTTGCAGAACTCGATCCCCGTGCAGGCCATGGTGCCGCGCCGCCAGGCCGACGGCCGGGCCTCCAGGCCGATCCGGCGCAGCGCCGCGACCAGCGACTCCGTCCGCTCCGGCGCCACGTCAAGGACCAGCAGCTTCTGGTACGGGGTGAGCCGAACCCGGTCGCTGCCGTGCGCCTCGACCACGTCGGCCAGCTCGGCGAGCTGCCCGCCGGAGACCCGCCCGACCACCGGGGCGGCCCCCACGTAGTGCCGCCCGTCGCGCTGCCGGTGCACGCCGATGTGGTCGACCGGCTTGCTCGGCAGCTCCGGCGCCGGGCCGTCCAGCAGGGTCCGGCCCAGGTACTCCTTCTCCAGCACCTCGCGGAACTTCGCCACGCCCCAGTCGGCGACCAGGAACTTCAGCCGGGCCCGGTTGCGCAGCCGGCGGTAGCCGTAGTCGCGGAAGATGCCGACCACGCCGGCCCAGACGTCCGGCACCTCGGCCAGCGGCACCCACACGCCGAGCCGCTTGGCCAGCATCGGGTTGGTGGACAGGCCGCCGCCGACCCAGACGTCGAAACCGGGGCCGTGCTCCGGGTGGTCCACGCCGAGGAAGGCGACGTCGTTCGCCTCGTACGGGGTGTCGACCAGCCAGGAGATCGAGGTCTTGAACTTGCGGGGCAGGTTGGAGAACTGCTTGTCGCCGACGTACCGGCTCACGATCTCGTCGATCGCCGGGGTCGGGTCGACCAGCTCGGCCTCCGCCACCCCGGCGACCGGGCTGCCGAGCACGATGCGCGGGCAGTCGCCGCACGCCTCGGTGGTCTGCAGGCCGACCGCCTCCAGCCGGCGCCAGATCTCCGGCATGTCCTCGACCCGGATCCAGTGGAACTGGACGTTCTGCCGGTCGGTGATGTCGGCGGTGTCCCGGGCGAACTCCCGGGAGATGCCGGCGATGACCCGGAGCTGGGCCAGGGTCAGCTGGCCGCCGTCGACCCGGACCCGGAGCATGAAGAACTCGTCCTCCAGCTCGTGCGGCTCCAGCACCGCCGTACGGCCGCCGTCGATGCCGGCCTTGCGCTGGGTGTAGAGGCCCCACCAGCGGAACCGGCCGCGCAGGTCCTGCGGGTCGATGGAGGCGAAGCCCCGGTGGGCGTAGATGGTCTCGATCCGGGCCCGGACGTTCAGCGGGTCGTCGTCCTTCTTGATCCGCTCGTTGGCGTTGAGCGGCTCGCGGTGACCGAGCGCCCACTGCCCCTCCCCGCGCGGACGGCGGGCGGCCCGGGCGGCGGGGGCCGCCGGGGTCTCGGGCCGGGTCGGGGTGCTGCTGACCGCCATCGCGGCGTCCTCCGATGTCTGCTGTGCCTGGACGCGGACGCGGCGGCCGGCCCCTCATGAGGGCCGTGGACGGCGATGTCTTCGACGGCCGGCGCGACTACGCGCCCGAGACGGATGGGTCGGGCGTCGTCAGTTGGCCGGACAGATCGCGCTGCGCACGCGGCCGTAATCGACGTGGCGACGGGCCACGAAGCGGCGGACGACAGCGGCGGTCATGAGTGCCATGCTCCCACACCCCCGGTTGACCGGCCAATGACCGCGTGTGTGATCCCACATCACGGACCGCCCGTCCCCGGGTGCTACCGTGCCGCGCCCTCGGTCGGCGGCGGGAGCAGCCGAGCCCTGCGCGCGAATCGGCGGACCAGCCCGCCCGGCCGTCCGGCTGTGTGACGCTGCGACATGTGACCGCACCTTCGGAGCCGAGACGGGCCAGCGGCGCGGCCGCTCCCGCCAGGAGCAACCGACGGTGGCTGGTCTGGCTGCCGCCGGCGGCGCTCACGCTGGCGGTCAGCCTCACCGAGGTGAGCCGGGCGCAGCTCTGGCGGGACGAGCTGGCCACCTGGAGCGCGGCGACCCGGCCGGTCGGCGACCTGGTCCGGCTGGCCGGCACCATCGACGCCGCCACCGGGCCGTACTACCTGCTCATGCACGGCTGGATCGCGCTGTTCGGCGACTCGACGACCGCGCTGCGGCTGCCGTCGGTGCTGGCCATGGCGGCCACCGCCGGGCTGACCGCCCGGCTCGGCGAGCGGCTGGTCGACGCCCGGGTCGGATTGCTGGCCGGGCTGCTCCTCGCCGTCCTCCCCGGCACCTCGCGGTACGCCCAGGAAGCCCGCCCGTACGCGCTGGCCACGCTGCTCGCCGTCCTCGCCACGCTGCTGCTGGTCGAGGCGCTGCGTCGCCCGTCGTGGGCCCGCTGGGCCGGCTACGCCGCCGCCGTCGCCGCGCTGGGCCTGACCCACCTGATCGCGCTCACCCTGCTCGCCGCGCACGCGGTCGCGGTGCTGCTGGTCCAGTGGCGCGACCCGGCGGCCGCCGGCCTCGACACTCTCCCGGACGGCGCCGAGCGGCCGCCGACAGCCGTCGGAGGGACGACCCGCCGGCCGATGACCGGCCCGACGTCGAACCGCCCGGCGGCGGGCAACCTGGCGACGCCCGACCAGGCGGCGAGGGATTGGGCGGCGTGCGGCGGGCCGGGCGTCACGTCCTGTTGCGGTGGTTGGTGGCGTTGGTGCCGGCCGTGCTGCTGGTCGGTCCGCTGGTGGTGGTGGCGCGGGGGCAGCGGTCCCGGCAGCTCGACTGGGTGGACCCCGCCCGGCTGACCGACCTGGCGGCGCTCCCCGGCGGCGTGGCACAGAGCGGCGCGGTCGGCGGCCTGCTGCTCGGTCTCGCCGCGCTCGGTGCCGGACGGCTCGGCCGGCGGGCCCTGCTGCCCGCGGCCTGCGTGCTGCTGCCGGTGCTGCTGGTCTTCGCCGCCGGGGTGGTCGTGCCGCTGTGGGTGCCGCGCTACCTGGTCTTCACCGTGCCGTTCGGCTGCCTGCTGGCCGGCGCGGCGCCGGCGGCGTACGGCTGGCGCCGGCGCTCGCCGTGGTGGTGCTGGCCGGGCTGCTCGGCCTGCCCGACCAGGCGGGGCTGCGGCGTACGCACGAGTGGCCGCGCAGCGCCACGGTCGACTACCGGGGGGTGGCCCGGGTGATCGCCGACCATGAGCAGCCCGGCGACGTGATCGTCTTCTCCCCCCGGGAGAGTTGGCTCTTCCTCGACCTCGGCACCGCGTACCACCTGGGGTCCCGGCAGCCCCGCGACGCGCTGGTGGTCCGCGACCAGCGGCAGCGCGCGGACCTCTGGGCCGGCGAGTGCGACCGGCCGGCGGAGTGCCTGGCCGGCGCGGGCCGGGTCTGGCTGGTGGTCGCCGGGCGGCGGAGCGACCC
>NZ_JAEVHJ010000411.1:0-5044 GCF_016802855.1 Micromonospora sp. ATA51
CCGCGAAGTAGGCCGGCGATGGCCACCACCGTCAGCGCTCCCGGTCGCGGTGCTGGCGCTGCTGCTGACCGGCGGCGCGCGGCGGCACGCGGCGGCGATCTGCGCGATCTGGGGCGCGGCCGTGGCGCTCCGGGTGCTGCGGCGGGGCGAATCCACCTCCCGGCGCTGGGTCCTCGCCGGTATCGCCGGCGGCAGCGAACTGCTCGGCGGGTGGCTGCTGCTGGCCGCCGGTGGGGTGGTGCTGCTGGAGGCGTACACGGTGCCGGCGGCCGGGCTGGCCCTCGCCGCCGGCCTGGTGGCGCTGCGTACCCGGGCCGGACTGAACAGCTGGCTGGCGCTCGGCCCGGGGCTGGCCGCGGCGCTGCTGCCAGCCTGGTCTCGGTGCTGGTGGCGGCGGATCCGCAGCCGTGGCGGCGGCTGGCGCTCGGCGCGGTCGCGCTCGGCGCGGTGCTCGCCGGGGCGGCCCGGCGCTGGCAGGCGCCGGTCCTGCTGGGGGCGGCCACCCTGGTCCCGCTCGCGCTGCACGAGCTGGCCCGCGGCTGGGACCTGCTGCCTCGGTGGATCTATCTGGGCCTCGGCGGGCTGGCGCTGATCGCGCTCGCCGCGACCTACGAGCGGCGCCGGCGGGACCTGGCACGGTTACGAACAGTGGTCGCCAGGATGAGCTGAGGGTAGGGTCTGCCTTACCCCCACCTCGGGGGCGAGCAGGATTACTCAGCGCAACCGCGCCGACCAGACTCGGTACGGCGGCCGCGCCACCGGGCGTGGCACACGACCGAGGAACGGGGAGCGCAGATGACCACTCCGACGCTGACAGAACCACCGGCACGGCGGGGCAGTGACTACGCAGGGTTGTCCCGGCGGGTCGCCGAGGCCGGCCTCCTCGCCCGTCGCCCGGGCGGGTACGCGGTGCGAATCGCGCTCACTCTCGGTGGTTTTCTGGCCGGCTGGGCGGTGCTGATCGCGGTCGGCGACTCCTGGGCTCAGCTGCTGGTCGCGGTCGGGATGGCGGTGGCCACCACCCAGGTGGCGTTCCTCGGTCACGACGCGGGGCACCGGCAGATGTTCCGCCGGCGCGGCCACAGCGAGGCGGCCGGGCTGATCGCCGGGAACCTCGCCGTCGGGACCAGCTACGGCTGGTGGGTCGACAAGCACAACCGGCACCACGCCAACCCCAACCACGAGGACGAGGACCCGGACGTCGGGGCGGGCGCCCTGGTCTGGACGTACGAGCAGGCGGCGGCGACCCGCGGTTTCGGCCGCTGGCTGGCCGCCCGGCAGGCGTGGTTCTTCTTCCCGATGCTGCTGCTCGAGGGGCTGTGGCTGCACGTGGCGAGCGTCCGGGCGCTGGCCGGCCGGGAGCCGGGCGGGCGGTGGACCACCCCGATCCGGCACCGGGCGGTCGAGGCGCTTCTGCTCGGCGCGCACGCGGTCGGCTACCTCGGGCTGCTCTTCGCCGTCATGTCGCCGGGGAAGGCGCTGCTCTTCGTCGCCGTGCACCAGGGTCTCTGGGGGCTCTACATGGGCTGCGCGTTCGCCCCCAACCACAAGGGCATGCCGATGCCGTCCGCCGACGACGACCTCGACTTCCTGCGCAAGCAGGTGCTGACCTCGCGCAACGTGCGGGGCGGCCGGTTCGTGGACGTGGCGCTCGGCGCGCTGAACTACCAGATCGAGCACCACCTCTTCCCGAACATGCCCCGGGCCAACCTGCGGCGGGCGCGGCCGATCGTCCGGGCGTACTGCGCCGAGCAGGGCATCGCGTACGCGGAGACCGGGCTGGTCGAGTCGTACCGGCAGGCGATGGCCCACCTGCACGAGGTCGGCCGCGCGCTGCGCGAGCGGTGACCCGTCCGCCGGCCCCCGCCCTGCTCAACCACGTGCCGGGCGGTGGCGGGGCGGGGTGGCGGACGGGCCTCCCGGTAGGGTCGACGCATGGCAGACCTGCTCACCGCCGAGGCGGTACGAGACGAGCTGGGCGGGCTGGCGGACTGGTCGGGTGACCCGGCCGGGATCAGCCGTACCGTCGAGCTGGGCAGTTTCCCGGCGGCCATCGCGGTGGTCGACCGGGTCGCCGCGGCGGCCGAGGAACTCGACCACCATCCCGACATCGACATCCGATGGCGGACCCTGACCTTCCGTTGCGTCACGCACTCGGCCGGTGGGGTGACCCACCGTGATTTCGCGTTGGCCCGGCGGATCGACGACATCGTCCGGAGCGCCCGATGAGATTCGAGATCAGCAAGGTGCTGGACGCCATCGAGGGTCGGGTCTGCACCGACCCGTCGCTGGCCCGCGCCGTGGTGGACCTGGCCGAGGTGATCCGCTGGCAGGACCTCGACGGCGGCCGCCCGGCCAGCCTGCTCCGGCTCGGCATGGTGATCGACGCCCTGGCCCGGCAGCTGGAGGAGGACAGCGTCCCGGTCTACGCGATCGTGCACCGGGCCCTGCTCTCCGACGCCGACCTGACCTCCAACGAGCGGATGGTGGTCCGCCGCTGGGCCGACGACGGCCTGGTGGAGGTGCTGGACAATCCGGGCGACCGGATGCTGGAGGTCGCGACCTGCTCGGGCTGCCGGTGCTCAGCCGGGTCCGCTTCGACGGGCTGGGCGGCCGGTGGCCGTGGCTCGGGCAGGCCGGGCGGGTGCTCGCCCCGGTGCCCGGCGCGGGCGGGCCGTCTTCATCGCGCACGTCGGGGGCGGCCAGAGCCCGGCCACCGGTACCCGGTCGTCGGCGGGCGCGAAGCTGCTCGCCCGGCAGTGGCGCTGCCCCGAGCCGGGCTGCGCGCTCTTCGGCGGTGGCGGGGGCGGCGGCGCGTTCGCGACCTGGCCCGGGTGGACCGCGCCCCGGCCGGGCAGCCGCCACCCGCGCTCCGAAACGGCGTGCCGACCTGCCCCCGGCACGGCGCCCGGCTCGGTGACGCCGGGCCGCGGCCGCGTACGGAGGTGCTGGCGGTCCGGATCGGCGGGCTGGTCCGCCGCCGGTTCGTGCTCACCGAGACCCAACCGGTGCTGGTCGGGCGGGCCCCGGAGCAGTCGACCGGGATCACGCTCGGCCAGTGGCTCAACGACGAGTCGCGGCGCTGGGTCAGCCGCAACCACGTCCGCTTCGAGCTGCGCGTCGGCGAGGTGATCGTGACCGACACCAGCACCAACGGCTCGGGCATCCGCCCGGCCGGCTCGATGGCCGAGCCGGACCGGCTCCCGCTCGCCCCGCAGCAGTCCCGGGTGCTGGGCGAGGGGGACATCGTCGAGCTCTATCCCGGCGTGCAGATCGGCCGCGCCGACGAGCTGCCCAGCGGCGCGCCCTTCACCCCCACCTCGGTGATGGCCGAGGCCCCCACCATGGCCATGCGCCTGCCCCGCCCCTGACGACGGAGAAGGGCGCGGGACCGTTTGGTCCCGGCGCCCTTTCGCGTACGGGTCTCAGCCCTCCAGGATGGCGGCGAGCTGGGCCACGGCGTGGTCGATCTCCTCCTCGGTGATGACCAGCGGCGGGGCGAGGCGGATGGTCGAGCCGTGGGTGTCCTTGGCCAGGACGCCCCGCTCCATCAGCCGCTCGCAGGCCTGCCGGCCGGTCATCAGCGCCGGGTCGATGTCCAGGCCGGCCCAGAGGCCGCGGCCCCGGACGGCGAGCAGGCCCTTGCCGACCAGCGCCTGGAGACCGGCGTGCAGCCGCTCGCCCAGCTCGGCCGAGCGCCGCTGGAACTCGCCGGTGGCCAGCAGCCGGACCACCTCGGTGGCGACCGCGCAGGCCAGCGGGTTGCCGCCGAAGGTCGAGCCGTGCTGGCCCGGCTTCAGCACCCCGAGCACGTCGGCGTTCGCGGCGACCGCCGAGACCGGCACGATGCCGCCGCCGAGCGCCTTGCCCAGCAGGTACATGTCCGGCACGACGCCCTCGTGCTCGCAGGCGAAGGTGGCGCCGGTCCGGCCCAGGCCGGACTGGATCTCGTCGGCGATGAAGAGCACGTTGTTCTCGGTGCAGACCCGGCGCACGCCCGGCAGGTAGCCCGCCGGCGGCACCACGACGCCCTGCTCGCCCTGGATCGGCTCGAGCAGCACCGCGACGGTGTTCTCGTCGATCGCGGCGGCCAGCGCGTCCAGGTCGCCGTAGGGGACCACGGTGAAGCCCGGGGTGTACGGCCCGAAGTCGGCGCGCGCGTCCTCGTCGGTGGAGAAGCTGACGATGGTGGTGGTCCGGCCGTGGAAGTTGCCCTCGGCCACCACGATGTTCGCCTGGCCCGGGGTGACGCCCTTGACCTGGTAGCCCCACTTGCGGGCCACCTTGATGCCGGTCTCCACCGCCTCGGCGCCGGTGTTCATCGGCAGGACCAGGTCCTTGCCGCACAGCTCGGCCAGCTCCTTGCAGAAGTCGGCGAACTGGTCGTGGATGAACGCCCGGCTGGTCAGGGTGAGCCGGTCGAGCTGCGCGTGCGCGGCCTCGATCAGCTTCGGGTGCCGGTGGCCGAAGTTCAACGCGGAGTAGCCGGCCAGGCAGTCCAGGTAGCGGCGGCCGTCCACGTCGGTCAGCCAGGCGCCCTCGGCGGAGGAGACCACCACCGGCAGCGGGTGGTAGTTGTGCGCCGTCCAGCGCTCCGCGTCCCGGACCGCACCCGGCGTCCGCAGCATGTCGTCGACGATCACTTGATTGCCTTTCCCTGACGGAGTCGCAACGTGCAGCACTTGGGTCCGCCGCCGGCCTTGCGCAGCTCGGACAGGTCGATCCCGATGGTCTCGTAACCCCGGTCGCGCAGCTTGGCGGCCAGGTCGGTGGCCTGCGCGGGCAGCACCACGTGCCGGCCGTCGCTGACCGCGTTCAGTCCCAGCACCTCGGCGTCGGCCATGGTGGCGTGGATCGCGTCCGGGAAGAGCCGGCGCAGCACCGCCTGGCTGCCGGGCGAGAACGCCTCCGGCAGGTACGCCACGGTCCGCTCGTCCAGCACGGTCAGCGCGGTGTCCAGGTGGTAGAAGCGCGGGTCCACCAGCTGCATGGTGATCACCGGGTAGCCGAAGACCTCCTGCAGCTGCGCGTGCGAGGCGTGCGC